>VGXE01000004.1 GCA_016873455.1 Nitrospira sp.
ACCGGCTCGATCACCATCACCAATTCCGCCCACGGCACCACGCGATGCATCTCATCGAGGAACCGTTCCCGGCGGGTGGATTTGCGATACTGCTCGAAGGGGACTTCGGCAAAGGTCTGTTGGTGCATGGATGCGCCTCCCGTTCAGTGCTGCATTTCTCATAGCACATCACCAACGGGGAATAAATCAGACCTTCCCTAACACTGCAGCAGAGACGGTAGAAACGACGGCCTAGACAGTGACTTTCTGACCATGTTAAGGTGACGCCTTGCTTGCGGGAGCGCCTGTAGCTCAGCTGGATAGAGCATCAGCCTCCGGAGCTGAGGGCCACAGGTTCAAATCCTGTCAGGCGCACCAAACCAAGCTGGCTCGTACCGCGGGCTCAGTTGGGCCTTTTAGGAGTTACCGCCCGCGGATAAACAGCTCCAGTGATCTGCATCGACAATTGAATACCCGGTGGGCCGTTAGCTCAGTTGGTAGAGCAGCTGACTCTTAATCAGCGGGCCGTAGGTTCGACCCCTACACGGCCCACCAAACCGCACTTCGTGTGGGCCGCTGGCTATTCAGGCGGAGCCTCTCCTCATTAAGCCGGCGGATAAGCCCCTCAAGCGTTCTCTCTTCAAACTGTCAAACCAAGCTCGCTCGTGCCGTGCGCTACTCTTTTATTGATGCGCACGGATACCCTCCAGCAGGTCTAGCTTCGCTTCTGAAATACTGTCTGGCGCCAATGAATGGCTGTTCAAATTCGTTCTTTCAGTGGGTGATATGGCAGAAGCGAGGTATGCTCATTTGTCGAAATACCAATTGTTCTCTCGCAATTCGGCGATCTTATGGAAGACGGGAACACATCGAATTGGTCACTCAGGTCTTGGGTCTGTGGCGGGGTGGCCGCGTTGTCGGTCAGTATGGCCTTTTGCTTGGGCCTCTTCGACACGCCTGACCGTTGGATCTACCAGGAGATTATCGCCGTACTTGAGATCGAACCGATCGTGTATTTCAGCAATGGGCTCGTTACTAACACATCTGCGCAGCTGACACACGAATCCCATTCCACACCCTCATTCCTGTCCATTGCGCTGATTGTTGCCGCCGCTGTGTGCGCCGTGAGGATTACCACATCCCTTCGTTTGGTCCCTGCACTTGGACTGATGATCGGACTAGCCGTGTGTTACGAGGTAATAGCCTTTCTGGCAAGCCTCGCCACTCATCGACTGTTTGACCTGAGCGCCCTGCCTGCCGCTTTTTTGTTGGGCCATGCGATCACAATATCGGATGGTGTCTTCCGGGCTAGATGGCGTCGCCAATACATCCAGAAGAGATTGTCACGGCATGTCCCCTCCGATCTGGCCGAGGCGATCTGGCACCGCCGCGATCAGTTCCTGCGGGGTGGCCGCCTATCCTCGCAGGATTTGCCGGCCACAATCCTGTTCGCGGAGATGCGGGGATTTACGCGACATGCAGGAACGCCCAATGCGGAAACGCTTATGGAGTGGGTACGGCACTATCGAGAAACCATGGCCCGGCTGATCATAGAATATGGCGGAGTGGTTGAAGGGCATTATGGTGACGTGCTGAAGGTCACATTCGGCGTGCCAATTGCGCGTGAACGTTCAGACGAGGTTGGGCAAGATGCCTCCAAGGCGGTGTCTTGTGCCTTGGCTATGGGCGAAGCGCTGCAAGTGCTGAATCGGCAGTGGGAGGATCGAGGGGCTCCTGAAATCGTCATGCGGATCGGAATCGCGACCGGTGAGGTGACCGCTGTGTGCATCGGGCACACGCACTTATTGAAGTTTACGACCACGGGACACCCGGTGCGATCTGCTGCACACTTGGTGCGTGATCTACATGAATCGGATGATCCAACCGTGAGTCCCTGTTCTTGCCGGATTCTGATCGGCGCCGCCACGGCTTCGCATCTACGTGGGCGATTCCGACTCTATCCAAATCGAGTCGGTGATGGGGGGTCGCTACGGGTTTCTGAAGCAGTGTATCGGGTGTTCGGGAAACATGACCGGGCGATCTTCAGGAATCACACCGATCCGCGATCCTCCATGCGCGTACCGGTCATGATGGCTGTCACGGTCGCTTCTGAACCTACGGCAGTAGGCTTCACGACCAATATCAGCAGTGGAGGAATGGCACTTTGCCAACTTGCCCGCCCCTTGTCCATTGGGGCAACGACCATCCTGCAGCTTGAGGTCCCCGGTCATACCGGTCCACTCACAACAACGGGGACAGTAGTCTGGGCGGATCAAGACCAGGCTGGTATCGCGTTGAACGCTTTACCTCCATCCGATCAGGTGATGTGGGAATCGTTTCTGACCAGCCAAGCTGTAAAGCGGACTCTTTCGGTCGCATAATCAGCGCCATCTTCCGGTACCAAACCGCATCCTGCGTCATGATTTTTCGCTGGATACAACTCAAGACTTGCAAGCAGTCTTATGCCTACGACTGGGCCATAAGCATGATAAGCCATTGATAGTACATAATATATTGGCCAACATTTGCGCCACCCTCTTATGATAGGCTAAACCACCCGGTAGGATCCACGAGGAAGGCAATGGCCACTATCATCAAAGAGAAAAAAAGGTTGTTGCGAATTCCTTCCAGGGTCGTGTTGCCATTCGGCTATCAGATCTCCGTCAGGCAATTGTCTGACGCGGAGATGGATAAGCGGGATGAGAACGCTGATGGAATCTGGGACGATGCCACGAAGACCATCTATCTTCGCAAACGGCTTCCTGTCACTCGCCGTCGTTATATCCTTGCCCATGAACTCGGTCATGCGTGGCTGGACTGGCAGCATCGCTACATGGACGATGGAAAAGCCACCATTTGATCGCTCTGACCTGTCTTATTCTTAGCAAGCACTCGTTATACGAGTGTGAGGATGTACTCCCATTCAACGGGAGTCACCGGTTGCACCGATAGGCGCGACCCCTTTCGCAATAACACCATCCCTTTGAGCTTCGGTTCTTTGCGCAATTGATCCAACGAAACGGGCTGTGAAAACTTACGGATGTATTTGATATCCACCATATCCCATCTGGGACTGGATGGATCACTTTGAGGATCGTAGTGATGGTCCTTCTTGTCAAATTGTGTGGAATCGACATAGGCGGTTCTGACGACCTCAGCAATGCCCACAACCGCAGGCGGATCCGCGTTGCTGTGGTAGAACAGCACCCGATCACCAATGGCCATTGACCGCATGAAGTTACGCGCCTGATAGTTACGCACGCCATCCCAACAGGTTGTTTGCTGAGACGCCTGTATCAAATCATCGATGGAAAATGAGGACGGCTCTGATTTCATCAGCCAATAGCGTCTCTGCTGCGGCATCTCAACCCATCCTTTCTGGTTCGGTTCATAGCGCCTCTCCGCAAAACTAGCAGGAGAGCCTGCTGCGGATGGATCAATTTCTCTCGCGTGAACGGGACTCGATGAAATCGATCAACGCCCTATAGGTCAGCTCTCTGATCCGAGCCTTGCCCGCATGGTGCTGGTCAATATTGCCTTCGAGCCAGACTCGTTCGGACAGGTGCGAGGCGGCTTCGTTGCATAGGGTCCACATTCGATGGAGAAAGTCCTCCGACAGGCCGACTTGGACTCCCTCGGATTCGATCCGGTCATCCAGTAACGCGAGCAAATCGGAAATGGCCTGATCGGGCCGATAGGGCGCGGTGCTGAATCCGAACTGCTCATGCGCGCGAGTCTCCTGCGCGGCTTGATCAACGAGATCCCGCATGTATTCCTTGAGCAATCCGATGACATGGCCTGACAGAATGATGGGTGAATCCATCGTCTATTATCGAACTTCTCAGGGAGAGGAGCAAGATTCTCAGATGTAAGACCTCGATTGACCCGCCTATAAAGCCTTCTCTATGATGAGGCTCTCTGTGTATGAGCCGAGGAACGATGTCGTGACGCCTCACTCGTCTGAGCGCTGTGAAATCGCGCTCAACACGCCCGCTGGCCGCGTGACAACAGCGGTCGATGTACCAACCGCGTTGGTGCCTGTGACGGCCATCGTCCCCTTAATGAGGCGATTGGGAGAAGAGGCCCACGCACTTGAGGAAGCAAGGAGCTTAGAGTCAGGACAAGCTCGCTCGTGTCACAGAAGTTGCGCGGCTTGTTGTCGCATGCTGGTGCCACTCTCTCCACCGGAAGCCTTCTCGCTCAGGGAATTCGTTCGGTCCTTGCCACGCGAAGAACAGGAGCGCATCGCCGCACGATTGGCCCACACCAAATCCGTCCTGCTCACACATAGACTCTGGAATCAGCTCGAGGCGCTTGCCGAGTCTTCACAGTCACCTGACGACGACATGTTGGAGCCCATCAATCAAGCCTATTATGCCCTGCGGATACCCTGTCCGTTTCTTGAGAACGACCTTTGTTCCATTTACGACGAGCGCCCGGCAGCCTGCCGAGAATTGCTGGTCACGTCACCCGCTGAACAGTGTCAAGACATGGCGCAGAACCCGATCGTACCAATCCCCGCGCCGGTGCGGATCGGCCCGATCTTGGGGCTTTTGTGGGGAGAACTCACGAAGACACCGCCCCGGCTGATTCCGCTGCCCATTGCGCTCGACTGGGCAGAACGGCATCAGAACGAGAATCACCAGACCTGGCAAGGGACTCAGTTGCTTGATACAGCCCTCGACAAGGTCTGGCGGTTCTTAAGCCAAACGTTTCAACAAGGTGGGAATACACCACCGCCCAATGAGCCGCCGGTGTAAATCAGAGGAGAGGAGACCAGTTGATGCAGAAGCCTGTCATCGTGTGTTTAGATCTGGAAGGAGTGTTGGTCCCGGAGATTTGGATCAACGTCGCACTGAAGACCGGAATCGAGGAGCTGAAAGTGACGACGCGGGAGATGCCGGATTATGACAAACTCATGAAACAGCGGCTGGCAATTTTGGATAGGAACCAGTTGAAGATCGCCGATATTCAAGAGGTGATCGGCAAGATGGGGCCATTGGAGGGCGCGATGGAGTTTGTGCAGTGGCTCCGGGAACGATGCCAAGTCGTCATTTTGTCGGACACGTTCTACCAGTTTGCGCTGCCGCTCATGCGGCAGTTGAGTTTTCCCACAATTTTCTGCAACCAATTAGAAATTGACGGAACCGGGCGCATTGTCAATTATCATATGCGGATGCAGAACCAGAAGAAACATTCCGTGGCCGCCTTCAAGTCGCTGAACTTTTTTACGATGGCGGCTGGCGATGCCTACAATGATACTGCCATGCTGGGTGAGGCGGATGTCGGCTACTTTTTCAGGCCGCCAGATCATCTCCCCAAAGAATTTCCTCAGTTTCCGGTCACGCAGACGTACAGCGAGCTTCAAGAACGGTTCAGGAAGGCCGGGAATTTCCGCTAGCGGGTGGTCTGACGCGTTTTCCAGTCTCGGCTAGAAGTTCAGCCAGAATTGCGCATAGGCCCATGTCTGGTCTTTAGACGTTCCGAGATTCTCACGAATATAGGGACCGGTGAAGAGATAGGCGAAAGATGTCTGAAAGGCGAGTTTCCCGTCCATAAACATGTGGGTCCAGGTGAAGTCCAGCTCGTCTCCAACGTGATTCGTCGTATTGTTCACCTTCGAAAAGACATACACGCCTTGGCTAGCCCGATACCAGTTGTCTCGGGCGTTGGCAAGATTGATGTTGGTATACCAAACCTCGATGTGATCGTCCCTGGTCGGCCGGGCTTGAAAATTGGCTGACCAGGTGAGGGTATTCTTCCAACCCTGGACGTCCATGTATCCCATGTGAATGTGATTGGTCGGGTAGAGATTTTCGAAGGTGTTCGCGGTACTACATGTACCATAGGCAGCGTCCAGCGTGCAGTTGGCGCGACCGTCACCGGAGGCATAGTCGAAATTCAATGCAATGCGTGGTTTCCACGCCAGGTCATAAAAGGTATAGCCAATCCAGTTTCTGGTGGCCCATGCATTGATGTGGAGACACTTGTCTTGCGTGCCGGGAAGGCCGCACGGGCTGGATGTGGCCGTGGTACTACCCATTTGGCCAAATTGATAGACCACTTCGTTGGAAATATCGAGCCCACCTTTCTTGATAGCAATCCGGTTTCCAAGCACGTGCCGGGTCTGATTGCCATGCTTCGGCGTACCCAGGCCTTGATTGTTGTTGTTATCTGCGCCGAGGTTGTTCTTGTAATAGATGTAGAAGGGTTCGATCAGAGACCAGGGAACCGCCTTGATCTGGTTATAGAGGACAAGCATGTCGACGTCCCCGTGGGCATTGTTCGCCTGGCCTGATACGGGCTGGCCAAGGGGGTTGACATTGGGCCCACCGCTGCCGAGCGCTGCACCCTGCGCCAGATCCGTTTCGGTGAGCCTGAACCATCCCAGCGAGGTATCCATAAATTTGGTGCTGTAGTTGGTCATGATCCCATCGAAGGAAAAGCCGGTGTTGGCCCAGTCGAAGTGGCCGAGGAGACTCTGATCGCCGAAAACGAGGTATTGCCTGCCGGCCTTGATACCGAGGCCTTGGATACCGGCAAAGTTACGAACCAACATGTACCCTGCGCGGATGCCGAGGGAACAGGCTGTTCTGTTATTGATCAGAGCCGGCGCGCATGTGTGGTTGATCGGGTCGCCATTGCCTCCCCAGGTGCGCGAATCAATGAATTCGAGATAAAAGGTGACATTCGGAGAGAGGTCATACCCGATGCCCAACCGTGTCATCTGTTGAACAAAGGAATCATTGGCTTGGCCATCGAAACGATTGGCACTTCCCAGCGGGGCGTTACAATTACCGCCATTTCCGATTCCGCTTCCGAAACAGAGATTGTTTCGGTATTCCGGCCGGACACGCAGATCGGCGCGGATCCAGAGATTCTTGACGTCGAAATTCCTGCCGATCTTGGGATCAAAGAGCTCGTATTGCTCCTTGAGAGGAATGCCGCGGCCGATGACGATGATATTGGTAATGCGTTCTCCCTCCGGTATTTCAAGGGCCGCGTGAACCAGTGGGACCGGCGCAAAGAATATCGTCAGGATCAATGCAGCGGCCCATACGCGGGCGAACAGTCGAACGGGTTTCATCCATGGAGCGGGGTCTGTGAACATGAGTCTCTGTCCTTGGCTGTGAAGATCTACGAAAGCAGGAAGGTCACACAACGAGACTTTCCGTGGTCTGCCCATCTCCGGTTGTGAGGGAAGCATCACGAGCCACGGTCAGACCTGGCCTGTCTGGCTGCTGGATTTGTCCTCGGGCTGGCTGGTTGCGGCAGTGATTTGTTCTTCGGTTTCTTTCATGGACGCCTGGAAATCTTGTTCGGCCATTTTGACTTCCTGTTGAATCATATTGAGCTCAGGCTCGACGGTTTTTCGAAGATCTTCGGCCGCATCTTTGAATCCTTTGAACGCCTTGCCGACCTGTCGTCCGACTTCCGGCAACTGTTTGGGGCCAAACAGAAGAAAGGCGATCACGAGAATGATGAGTATTTCGCCTGCGCCCAGTCCAAACATGGTGTGCAATCGGTTTGTGCGTTCGATGCGGGCGATGTCCTGTGCCCGAATCGTCACGCAATGTACAGGGCCTTACCCTTGTTTAACGTGCCCGGATGGTGCGGCCTGCGCGGCTGATGGGGGCGTCGTTCCCGGTTGTGCTGTGACCTGCGCGGATGCGGTGGCCTGGGCTGGTTGAGGTTGGTCCGACGGTGTGACGTCGATGGCATCAGCCTCATGAACCGTCTTCTTAAATCCTTTGATGGCTTTCCCGAGACCTTCACCCAGCTGAGGGAGTTTGCCTGCGCCGAAAATGATCAAGACAATGATCAAGATCAGCATCAATTCCATCCATCCAAATGAACCGAACATGGAACACCTCGAAGAGTGCGATCAAGGAGCTCTAAGACCTGTCTATAGCCACTCGGGAGGCTATACGAAGATCCGGCACCAAGTCAAGGGAAGGAGCCGCACAGAGGAAAATTAACGCGTACCTTGGAGAGGTCAGAATGGCTGAATAATGCCACCCCCCAAGACCTTATCGTCGGAGTAGAACACCGCGGACTGTCCGGGGCTAAGCGCCCGCTGAGGCTCATGGAATTGGATCCGGAGAGCGGTGTGGTCAATGGGTTGGAGGGTTGCATTCACCGCCGGTGTGGCATACCGGACCTTCACCATGACCTCGGTCTGCTTATGAAGCAATGACGAGGTGAAAATATTGAGTTCTCCAACTTCACAGCAGTCTCGGTAGAGCGCTTCTTCTGGACCGAGGACGACGGTATTGGTCGAGGGCTGAACATGCTGAACATACAGACGGCGGCCTGACGCAACACGGAGCCCGCGTCGTTGTCCTGGGGTATAAAACGCGATCCCCTCATGCTGGCCCAGGGGAGCGCCGGTTTCATCAATGAAGGTACCCGGCTTTTTAGCTTCGGGAGTTTCCTTCTCAATGAACGTGCGATAGTCGCCGTGGCTGACAAAGCAAATTTCCTGGCTTTCCTTCAGCTCATCAACGGGCAGGCCCAACGCCTCAGCCTCGTGCCAGACTTCCGATTTCTGCATGCTGCCCACCGGGAAGAGAAGCCGCGGGAGCCAGGCAGGGTTGAGCCGGTATAAGAAATAGCTCTGATCCTTCTTCAGATCGGTGGACCGGCGAAGGACCAGGCCTTCGTGACCGGAGTGCACACGGACGTAGTGACCCGTTGCGACGTGATGAATCCCCCGGGACCCCGCCAGTGCGATAAGGCCGTGAATCTTGACGCGCTCATTGCAGCGTACGCAAGGATTGGGTGTAATGCCCTGGGCATAGCTGTGAAGAAAGTCATCGATCACCCCTTTTCGAAAGGATTCACGGGTGTCAATGACCTCATAGGGGATATCGAGAGTCTTGGCAACATGTTTGGCGATCCCGACCTTGCAGCAACCGCGCTCCTGCCATTTCTTGGATACGGCGACTGACTCATCTTCATGCTCCCAGACCTGGAGTGTCACGCCACGGACATCATAGCCTTGGCGAACAAGCAATGCCGCAGCAACGGAGCTGTCAACTCCGCCGCTCATGCCGAGCAGAACGGTAGGTCGGTTCATAGAAGGAGGCATTGTACCGGGTGCAGCGTCAATCAGCTAGAGGTCTGCGGCACGAATTTTCACGCGATGAGGGGCAAGATCGTCAATGGGCTTGTTGGAGGTGGGCTGATCATCGACCCACTTGTGGGCACCCATGTCGCACATGCCGTGGAAATGGGATCCGGTTTCGATGGAAATTGAAGGAGTGCGAATATCGCCGATCACGATGCCTGGCTTGAGAATTTGAATTTGCTCGACGGCTGTTACAGTTCCGTTGATCTTCCCGCTGGTCATGACTGTGCCCGCTGACACGATGCCTTTGATCACCGCATGCTCGCCGACGATCAAGACGCCTGACGTATGGATTTCGCCTTCAAGACGGCCGTCAACACGGATGGTTCCATTAAAGCGGATAGTGCCCTTGAAGTCTGAGCTCTTTCCGAGAAAGGTCACATTCTCGTGATCGCCTTCAGGGTGAGCACCTTTTTCCCCCATGGCCCACATCAGTCGGTCATGCTCCTTTCACAAGGTCTTCGCACACCGTCCCCGAGTCCTCTTCGTCCGGCCAGTCGCGCGAACGACTCCCACAGGTACAAACACCTAGGAATAATTTCTTCGCCGTGGAACGATTGATTCTCCACCCACAGCGACGCGAACCCTTCATGTGCAACACGAGGGCTACAAGACTCGATTTTACGAGCTGGGCGTCATTTCGATTGTGCCGTTGAACAGGACTCCCTCCTCAATCGACAGCATCGGTGCCTTTACGCCTCCGTTGAGGACCGCTGGAGCCCGCAGCCTGATCTTTTCCGTTGCGGTGACGTCTCCGGTAATTTTACCTTTACACACCACAGTTCCTGCGGTGACTTTTGCCTTGAGGACAACTTCTTCTCCGACCAAGAGGATACCATCGGTCTGAACTTCGCCCTCAAGCGAACCATCAATTCGAACCGTTCCGTTATAGATAATCGTTCCTTTGAAGTCGACACCCTTTCCGATGAATGCATCGACATCCGGTGTCGATTCCAGCTTTGACGGTACCGAACTCATCACTGCCCCCCCCCTCAGCTTCATCGAATACGGCACGAACCCCGTCCTGTTTATCCGGTTTCCACATGTGGTCACCCTCCTCGCTCTAGCTTTCAAGATGATGGTGCACGCTACATTCTTGTGTACATCGTATATCGTCGCTTCGTGAAGCAATTGTAGCGTCAATGAAGAAAAAATCAACCTCTATGTTGGTTAATGGTGTTGACCGGACTCACTGGTAAGGCTAGCCCTCACGCAAGTAACTGTTCGAGAACACCCTCTAGCTCTTGGGCAGAGAAATAATGGAGGATGATTTTCCCGCCTCGCCTCTTGGGGTGAATGGTCACTTTCGTCCCGAATCGCTTCTGCAATCGTTCCTCAAGCGCGTAACACTCTGAATTTCGGACCAACACTCGATGACGTTTCTTTCCAACTACTGAAGAATGAACGAGTTTTTCTGTTTCTCGCACAGAAAGTCCTTGAGATGCCACGATCTTTGAAACCCGCATCTGACTTTCAGGGGATTCGAGACCAAGAAGGGCTTTTGCGTGTCCCGCTGACAATGTTCCAACCTCTACTAACTCTTGCACTTCCGGGTGAAGCTGTGTCAGACGAACAATATTGGCTACGGAAGATCGGTCGCACCCAACTCGCTGTGCAATGATGTCTTGTGTCAGACCAAATTCGTTCATCATCCGTGAATAGGCTCTCGCGGTTTCCATAGGATTGAGATCTTCACGCTGAAGATTTTCGACCATGGCGATCAACAGAGCCTCTTGATCACCGCAATTTCTAATCACTGCCTGAATGGTCTTAAGCCCTGCTTCTTTTGAAGCGCGCCACCGCCGTTCACCCGCGATCAGCTCATAGATCCCATCTCCCTTGCGGCGCACCATGATCGGCTGCAGAACGCCGCTTTCCTTGATAGACGCAGTCAGTTCCGCTAACTCTCCTGGAGCAAAATTCTGCCGAGGCTGGTACCGATTGGGAACAATATCCTCAATCTTGATGTGCTGGACATCTCCTGATTCCACCGTCTGGCTCACAACCGCAGACGGCAAGAGAGCATCAAGTCCTTTACCGAGCGCTTTCTTTTCCATGGTTTAGAAACTCCTTTGCTAAGGCAACATAGGCCTGCGAGCCAGCTGATGCCGCGTTATACAAGAGGCAGGGACGTCCATAACTTGGGGCTTCTGCCAATGCTACATTCCGAGGGATCATCGTCTTATAAACTTTGCTCGAGAAATGAGATCGTACTTGCTCTGACACCTGACGGGCCAAGGTATTGCGTGAGTCAAACATGGTCAATACAATCCCTTCGAGTTCAAGAGTAGGATTGAATGACTGGCGCACTCGATCCACACTTCCAAGGAGCCGCGTGAGACCTTCCATTGCGTAATATTCACATTGAACCGGAATGAGGACCGAATGAGCAGCTGTCAGAGCATTGATTGTCAGAATTCCCAGAGCAGGCGGGCAATCGACAAAGATAACATCATACTTTTCAGCTACCTCTCCAATTACATCTCGCAAGTGACTTTCACGCCCTGCAACGTTCACAAGTTCAATCTCCGCTCCGGCAAGATCCGCATTCGCCGGCAAGACCGAGAGGCCATGCACAGAAGTCTTCACCAAGGCATGCTCTGGCCTTCCACTCTTAATCAAGCAGTTATAAATAGTTTCCTTCAATGACCGAGGATCAATTCCTAATCCACTGGTCGCATTCCCTTGAGGGTCTAGATCTATCAAGAGGACGGACAGACCTTCCAACGCAACAGATGCCGCAAGATTGACTGCTGTCGTTGTTTTTCCTACCCCGCCTTTTTGATTCGCAACAGCAATGATTTTTTTCATGAGCAAGAATTTCTTCGATGTGATCGATGATGGTCAGTTCACTGTTCCACGTGGAACAGTGATACCTTCCTTCCCTGAAATTGATAAGACCGCGATTGATCTCTGGCCGAAATTCATAGGAAGATCAAAACTTTGCTCTGTTACCACAGACCAATGATGTGAAAGTTCTGATCGGTGGAGGGGATGGGCCAAGTAAAGGACGGCTCGTCCATGGTTAGTCAGAAGGCTTGGACCATTCTGTAACAGAACGTTGTATTTCAATGCTCGAGTCGTGACATAGTCGAATTGATGATCAACGTTATTGCGTCTCATAAATTGCTCAAGCGTCCCATAGAAAATCTTGATTCGTTCAAGCCTGAGCAACCCAACGATAAAATAGAGAAAAGATATTTTCTTCTGCACCGGTTCAATGAGAGTCACGTTCAAATCCTGCCTCACGAGCTTGAGGGGAATACCCGGAAACCCTGCTCCCGTTCCAACGTCGAGCAGGGTCGCTCCGTGCTGTATCTGCTCGATAGTCAAACAGGCAAACGAATCGACGAAGTGCTTGATGATGATTTCTTCTCCGGAATTGATACTGGTCAAGTTAATCGATCGATTCCATATCTGCAGCTCTTCAAGATAGACCATGAATTGTTTCAATTGTTCTGGCTTGAGATGAACACCAAGGCGTGCGGAGTAGGTGTCGAGTAGTGCGGAAAGGTGCGCATGTTGTTCCACGTGGAACAATTACGCGAATGCATCACTCAGGTCAAGAGGAACATTGTGAGATACGAAGGAAAAGTGGGATCGAATGCTAGCGAGTGACGTGCTGAGGAGGTTGCTGCCTATATTTTTCTAAGGCAACGAGAAGCAAGGATATCGCCGCAGGGGTCATACCGGATATCCTTGATGCCTGACCGATGGTTTCAGGTCTGACTTTATTAAATTTTTCCAGCACTTCTCGTGAAAATCCAGGAACAATATTGTAGTTGAACCCATCAGGAATGTACTTCTGCTCAAATTTCTTGAATTTACTGACCTGACTGAGTTGTCGCTTAATGTAGCCTTCGTACTTGATCTGAAGCTCAACCTCATCAACGACCTCAACGTCGTCGAGCGCATCGACTTCCAATGCTTGAAGCAGATCGTGATAGGTCGACTCCTGTCTTCGAAGAATGTGCGCGATTGTGTGCGATGAGGACATTCCTTGCAGATATGTGCCGTTCGTTCTTGCACGGACCGATGCTGTCAGTCTTGGTTTCATTCCATTGAGACGAGCAATTTCCTTTTCGATCGTGACCTTTTTCTCGATGAGTTTGTCATGGGCCCCATGACCCACCAATCCTACCTGATGGCCAATGTGCATGAGACGTAAATCCGCATTGCTATGGCGGAGCAGCAGCCTGTACTCCGCCCGCGAGGTAAACATTCGGTAGGGCTCATAGGCATCTTTCGTGATCAGATCATCGATCAAGACTCCAATATAGGCTTGAGATCGATCCAGCACCAATGGAGGTTGTTGTCGTATCTTCAGGACCGCGTTGATGCCGGCCATCAAGCCTTGTGCAGCGGCTTCCTCGTACCCGGACGTTCCATTGATCTGGCCGGCATGATACAGCCCTCTGACCAGCTTAGTTTCAAGGGTTTGCTGGAGTTGACGAGGAGGAAAATAATCATACTCGATCGCGTAACCGGGCTTGAGCATTGTGGCATGTTCTAATCCGGGGATGGTTTTGAGCAGCGCCGCTTGGACATCGACCGGCAGACTGGTGGAAATACCGTTTGGATAAAATTCGTGGACATCGAGTCCTTCCGGTTCAACAAAAATTTGATGCCGTTCTTTTTCAGCAAACCTGACGACCTTGTCCTCAATAGACGGACAATATCGTGGGCCTGCGGATTCGATCACGCCGCTATACAGCGGGGACCGGTCAAGATTCTGTCTGATGATGTCATGGGTCCGTTGATTCGTATAGGTCAGGTGGCAGAGGACCTGCCTGGTTTCGATTCGTGTCGTGCGATAGGAGAACGGAGGCGGCGGATCGTCACCAGGCTGAGGAATCATGACCGAGAAGTCGATCGTGTTCTTGTCCAGACGAGGCGGGGTCCCGGTTTTCAATCGTCCGACCTCGAATCCCAGATCACGCATGCAATCGGAGAGATGCTCCGCCGACGCTTCACCCGCTCGTCCGGCTGGAAAGTGACTGAGTCCGATATGGATAAGTCCCTTAAGAAATGTTCCCGATGTCAATACGACGGCTCTTGCCTCGATCCTCTCACCGGATCCCGTCACGATGCCGGTGACCGCTCCGCCGGACGTGAGCAGCCGATCGACGGTCCCTTCGGCAATAGTCAGATTGGGTTCTTGCCCAAGTGTCGCCTGCATGGCCGTGCGATACAGCGCCTTATCGCACTGGGCGCGCAGAGCCCGAACGGCAGGCCCTTTGCTCGTGTTGATGAAGCGGAACTGAATCCCGGCGCAATCCGTATTCCGCCCCATCTCGCCGCCGAGCGCGTCGATTTCCTTGACCAAATGCCCCTTGGCAATTCCTCCGACAGCGGGATTGCACGACATCTGGGCAATGCGGCTGGGGTCCATCGTCAGGAGCACCGTCCTCGCGCCCATGCGTGCCGCAGCCAGCGCGGCTTCACAGCCAGCGTGGCCACCGCCGACGACGATCACATCAAATTCCATGGTTCCTCATCCTTTGGTGCCACCTTACTTGCCGATGCAAAACTCTGAAAAAATCCGATGCAAGACGTCGTCGGACGTAATTACCCCCGTCACCTCGCCCAGAGCGTCGGCCGCACCCCGCAAGTCCATGGCGACAAATTCCGGCCCTGCCCCGTCGTGAATGGAGGTCAGGGCTTCTGCAAGCAAAGCGTCTGCTCGTTCAAGCGCATCACGATGCCGCATCTTCGTGATCGCCACCGACTCCGTGGGCTCCAACGTCTTCTGCGCCAGTTGCAACTGAATCGACGCACGCAATGCGTCCAATCCAACTCCGGTTCGCACGGATATGGGAATGACCGTCCCGCCCGTGCGTGTTTGTATCATCTTGACCAGATCCATCATCCGATCTGTATTCACCAAATCACTCTTATTGATCACGGTAATACCGCGCTGGTGTTCCGGGATACGACCGGTGTCCTCTGCACCGTATTCTTCGAATTCAGCCGCATCAAGCACGTGCAGAACCAGGTCCGCCTGCTCCAAGGCCGACCTGGTCCGTTTTATCCCTTCCAGCTCGACGACATCCGCAGTCTCCCTCAACCCCGCCGTATCCACCAACGTCATCATCATGCCCTTCCACACCACCGATCCCTCCAGCACATCTCGTGTCGTGCCGGGAATTTCCGTGACGATCGCCCGATCTTCTCCCAGGAATGAATTCAGCAAACTCGACTTTCCGACATTTGGGCGTCCGGCGATTACCACCCGTGCGCCTTCACGCAGACGTCTCCCATGCTCAGCTGCATCCAGCATGACCCGGATCGCGCGACGCGTATCTTGCAGCGACCCAGCCAACTCGGCCTGCGCAACGAACGAGAGATCTTCATCGCTAAAATCAATGCCCGCTTCCACCTGTGCCAAAAGCCCGACCAGATTCGCCCGCAACCGATCCACATGCCGGCCTAGCTCTCCTCTGAGGTGGCGTTGAGCCAGCTTTAGCGCTGCCTCGGACTTCGATCGGATGGTATCCAGTACCGCCTCGGCCTGTGACAAATCCAACCGCCCGTGTAGAAAGGCACGCTTCGTAAATTCTCCTGGCTGGGCCAATCTGGCGCCAGCTATGAGGCACGCCTGACATACCAAATCCAGCACCACACTCCCGCCGTGGCAATGAATTTCCACGCTATCTTCGGACGTAAACGAACGAGGCCCCTTCATAAACACCACGAGGCCTTCGTCAATGATTTCCCCCCCCGACGGGAGCTGGTGAGGACGGACGTTGTCTATCTGAGCCGAACGGCTGGGCAACACAATATCGGCGAGATGCAGGGTATGGGATGCCACGCTGCTCAGCGGTTGATTCGAACGCAACCGCACAATCTGTCCTGCAATGGAAAGTGAGAGAGAACCGCTGATCCGTACGATGCCGATGCCGCCTTCTCCGGCGGGAGTCGCGACCGCACAAATCGTGTCTTCAATAGCTCCATCCATAGCAGTGACACGCCGTATCCCGGCGGCCGGGGACGCCCGACACACCCCCGGCGCACACGTCTACGAACTTTTCTCAGGCACTTCAGCCGCTAGCAGTGGACGGCGATTGCGGAAGATAAACCGATCAGTGGCAAATTGCTGCACGATGCTCAAGACGTTATTGGTCAACCAATAGAGCACCAAGCCCGCGGGAAAATTGATGAATAGGAACGTCATCAAGGCCGGAAGCAGCAGCATGATTTTCGCCTGGGCCGGATCCATGGTGGTAGGCTGAATCTTCTGCATAATCAGCATGCTGACCCCCATGATGACCGGAAGAATGTAGTAGGGGTCCTGGACCGACAAATCGCTGATCCACAGTCCGAGCGGCGCCTGGCGCAGATCGATCGTCATATACAGGATATTGAACAGCGCCACAAACACCGGCATCTGTAAAATCATCGGGAGACAGCCCCCCACCGGATTCACTTTGTTATCCCGATAGACTTTGATGAGCTCCTTATTCAGGCGTTCGCGATCATCTTTGAACTTCTCCTGAAGCGCCAATACTTTTGGCTGGATTTCCTGCATCTGTTTCATCGACTTGTAGCTCTTGTACTGCAAGGGGATGAACAGCAGCTTGATCGCCACGGTCAAGAGAATGATCGTGACACCATAATTGTGCGTGTAGCCGTTGATCGAACGGAGCACGGAAAAAATCGGCTTGGCTACCGCCCTCACCATGTCCCAGCTCCCAAACAAGAACCAGCCGAAGTCGATCGTATCTTCCAATCCAATTCCCAAGCTCTCAAGGGTGTCATATTCCTTTGGTCCCGCGAAGAGCTGGAATGCGATCGGTGATCCAGCGGAATCAACCGGCATACGCACTGCCGTAGAGACGAGTTTCTCGCCTTCTTTTCTCGTCACCACGCCCACACCGTCTTTGGGAATGAGGACGGACATGAAATACTTGTCTTGTAACCCGCCCCATGTGACGGCCCCCTTGCGCTCGACCTCGGAATCAGGCACCTCTTTCTCAATCTTTCCATCCACACGGGAAGCAGGTCCGACCGAACCGATGAATCCTTCGCCCCATTCTACAATCCCAAAATTCGTACCCGTTCCGACTCTCACCGAGCCGGTCAGCCCGGTCGCCTTCACAGCCACATCAACGAGGTAGGTGTTTGCGTGGAAGGTCAGCTGCTTCTCAATCCGTACGCCAGACGACGGATTTTCATAGACAAAGGTCACCTGACCAGTAGGCTGGGCATCCGTCAGGGTCGTGAGCCCCTTCTCGACCCGATAGACTGCTTCACTCAGTTCTTTGGTAAGATCCAGATCCTCCGTCATAACCGTCAACGGCCCGGAGAACTTTCCTCCTTGCCGGACAAGCTCGACCGCGGGACGTTCCTCCGAACTTCCCCGATACCGTTTGAGCTCCCAATTCGTCAGCACCGCCCCACGAGACGAGAACTTGGCATGGTACAGAGCCGTATCCACCTCGACGATTTCCGCCGCTGATTTCGCCGAATCGCGAAGGGACGCACGTTCATTGGCGCCACTGGCCGGGGAATCAGAGGTACCTGCCGGGATAGGCTTGGACGCAGCCGATGACGGAGGGGCCGCCGGCTCGCTGGTCGCAGCAGGCACCGACTCCGTGGATGCTGGCTGATCAGGAAGCAGTCCCAGCTCCTTGAGCAGATACTCATACCCAAAGATAATCGTGAGCGAGAGGACCAGAAATAGGATAACGCGCTTTTCCATCAGCATACGAGCGACATGCTTTCGTTAAGACCGATCCATCGTTATTTCACCGGGTCTTCTCCACCCGGATGGAAGGGATGACACTTCAAAATCCTGACCATCGACAAGCCGAGTCCTTGCCATGCCCCATATCGTGAAATGGCATCCAGCGCATATTGCGAACAGGTCGGCTCGAATCGGCAGACACGCCCGAACATCGGGGAGATCATGAACCGATACCCGTGGATGAGCCACAGACAGAGCTGCCGCATCTCAACCTGACCTTGGACAGAGCAGATGTCCGCGTTGCAGCGAGGCCTCCCACACTTGCTTCAGTATTGCGTGCGGTTGGGCGATCGCTTCTCGCTTTGGAAACACGAGCAGCGCATGGCCGGGAACCAACTCGCGATGCACCTGCCTGACCAGATCGCGAAATACTCGCTTGGCGCGGTTACGACGCACTGCGTCACCGAAGCGTCTGCCCACCACGATCCCGACACGGCTGGGCTCGTCACCTACCCGATACGCCAACAAATTGAATAGTGCCGTTGACATCCGTCGACCATGGCGTTTAACCGCTTCAATGTCCCGGCTGGTCCGTAAGAAGATGCTCGGCTTCTTGTGGAGCTTTGGCATCACCGAAAAGACCGCCATCCTACAGCAGCCCTTCGTCCTTGGCTCCAGGAGCGAACGCTCATATCAGGTGGAGGCAATCCCAAGGCAGCGAAACGACACTGGAAGGCGCATTACATACGGTCGGGTGTCGGCCTGATGGGTTAAACCGTCAACCGCGCACGCCCTTTGGCGCGCCGGCGAGCTAAGACCCGGCGCCCATTCTTGGTGCTCATACGCTTTCGAAACCCGTGCTCGCGTTTCTTTTTCAAGTTCGACGGCTGTTGAAATGTAAATGACACAGTATTCCTCCCCCAACAAAGGATCCAACCCTACAGGAGCGGCGTATTATAAGGGGGGTGTGGCAGCCTGTCAATTTGCCGGCCTTCGTCGATCTTGATTGGGAGTCAGCCAGATTAGACCAGGTTGCTGGAGCCAGGCCTTGTTTGAGGCAATTTGGCCCTTTCGCCTCCAGATCGCCACAGAATTTCAGGATTCCTAGTGCAATCCCGACTCACAAAGATTTACAATACTGCACCTTATCTGTAGAGAAGAACCGAGATTCTCTGGCATCGAGCTTGCTGGAGATCAGAGGTTCCTCATTGCCCATCCAGAACACTGAATGGAGATCGGTACCACATTGAATCGTTAGGGAGGACTCACGATGCAGCTCAGACAGATCACCGTACCCCTATCTTTGGCCATCCTCGTGGCCGTCGGCTGTGCCAAACCGCCTTCGGAGCAAATTGATGCGGCAGAGAAGGCTCTGAAAGAGGCGCAACAGAGCGGTGCTGCCACCTATAGCGCGGAAGAATACGCGAAGCTGGAAGGCAGTCTGACGGCCTTGAGAAAAGAAGTGACCGAGCAAGATGGAAAGCTTGCGCTCTTTCGAGATTACGGCAAGGTCGAACAACTTGCCGCCTCTGCGAAAACCGAGGGAGAACGTGTCCGGACCGACGCCGTGAAGAAGAAAGATGAGGCCAAAGCTGCGGCATTGCAGGCGCAGCAAGTCGCCCAAGAGGCTGTGAATTCCACCCTTGCGCTGGTGGGAAAAGCCCCGGTCGGTAAAGATCGTGCGGCGCTCGAGGCCATCAAGATGGACGTGGAGACGCTTAAGACATCTCTCGGCCAAATCCAGACGTCGATCGACAAGGAAGATTATCCGGCCGCACAGAGTCAATCCAAAGCGATTCATGAGAAGAGCCAGGCGGTGTCAGCTGAAATTCAGGGCGCGCTGGCCAAGGTCGGAAAACGAAAGTCCTCTGGGGCCAAGCGGTAGTTGGGGTAGAATGTCCGCGTGGTCACGACACTCACGATTCGAACATGGCTGGCTGGCGGTATCTCCATCCTGTTGCTGACCGGATGTGTGCCTGCCGTCCCGCCGGACTTGATTGCCGCAATCGAGGCTATTGATCAGGATTTGGTCGCCTTGCGGGCACCTGAAGCAGCGCCGGAAGATTATACCCGCTTTGCGAAACAGTGGGTCTCACTCAAATCCCGCGTGCAGACCGACGACGACCTGATCCGTTGGCCCTGGGAATCGAATGATCTTGAACACGAACTCCGTCAGCTGCATGGCGAGGGGTGGAACACCGTTTCCCGGCTCAATCGCCTGCAGACCACTCAACGGCAGCAGGCTGAGTCAGCGCTGAGTCGCCTGGAGGCACGGTTTCTCTCGATCAACTCACACGTTGAGTCAATCGAGGGACGCATGGCGCTGGGAGGCAAACCCGTGCACACGGACTTGCTGCTCAAACAAGCTCGCTTGTTTTTTGATCAGAAAGACTACGCGAGGGCGATTCACACCGCCGAGCAAGCCGGTCACGCCCTGGCAGCCCAGACCGCCGTGTTAACACAAGAACTGGGTCGATACGCCGACCATCAACAGGTCACCTCGTGGCAAGCCATCGCCAAACAAACGGTCGATTGGTCACGCGCACACCAGTCCACTGCGATTGTCGTCAGTAAGGCGGAGCGGGAACTGACCCTCTACAAGCACGGCCGCAAAGTGCTATCATACCCCGTCCGGTTGGGGTTCAACGGCATCAAGGCCAAACGATATCAAGGTGACGGCGCGACACCGGAAGGCCGGTACCGAGTCACCGACCTGCGAGGCGCGGGACAGACGCAGTTCTACCGTGCGCTTGTCTTGGATTACCCGAATGCGGAGGACCGCTGGCGCTTTCGCGTCGCCCAAAAGTTGGGAACGATCGCCTCGACTAGCCGTATCGGGGGCCAAATCGAGATTCATGGAAGAGAGAACGAGCTCATGGCCCAGACGTTGGGCTGCATCATGCTCGATAATGCCGACATGGCCAGTCTCTTCGCACAGGTCTCCACCGGCACACCGGTGGCAATCGTCGGAGCATTAACCAGAGAGAACGCCGTGGCATTGGCGTTGGCACAATTGGGCGACCACCACACAGACATGTGAGCGGACACCATGGCGAAATCTCTGGTTTCGGTCTCGACTCTGATTCTCGCCGGACTCCTGGTGACGGCCGTTCCTCAGAGCAGTCATACCGCGTTCCCGGTTGCTGACACGTTTTCGGTTCCAGCGCCGGATGAAGGACAGGACCGTCACCTGCAAAGCCTGCAAGCGAAGTATCGATCCCTCGCCGCGCAACTGTCCAAGCTCAAGCCGCACCAGCCGTATATCCTCGTGGACACGGCCAGAAATCATCTGTATGTCAAACGCCAAGACGAGATCGTCCTCGACGCCATTGCCTCGACCGGAAGCGGAACGATTCTGGACAAGCCGGGCGAAGGCCATGACCAGTGGATTTTCGATACGCCGCGTGGTGAGTTCTTCGTGCAATCAAAACTGACCAATCCGGCCTGGGTCAAGCCCGATTGGGCCTTTATCGAGGAAGGCCTCGAGGTTCCGAAAAACCAGGCCGACCGGGTTGAGCAGGGGGTGTTGGGAGAACATGCGCTGGGATTCGGGAAGGGCTATTTTATCCACGGGACGCTCTATACCCGTCTGCTCGGGAAAAATGTCACGCACGGTTGTATCCGGCTGAACGACGGCGATCTCAAGAGCGTCTATCAGTTCGCCCGAGTCGGGACCCCGATCATCATCTTCTAGCAGGATGCTGAAAAAGTCCGCCAGCGTCGTTCTCGCATCGCTCACAGGCTCAACGTACCGAAGTCGAACGAACGGTACCTATCCGCTCGCATTTGATCGAGGCGAGCGGGTCAAGCGAAGCTTGGTATGTACCTCCTCGCCTCTTCGCTCGCTGCGGCCGCGCCTGCGGAACGGCGCGTCTTGGCGCGCCGGGGTTGGGCGGGTGAGAACATTGGACTTTTTGAGCATCCTGTGGGCTTTCATGGATCAGACCGAGACCGTCCAGAGTCGCTTATGCTACCTGGGAAAATAGGTTGTCCCCGCAACCTGCTAATTACCTGGCGGCGCAGAACCCATCCATGATCCTCTGCGCGGTTCTTGTCCTCCTCCTGGCTTCGAGTCTCCCCGGGTACGCGGGGGAACCCGACGCCTTTCCCGGCCTCGACCTAAACCACCACGCTTCTGTCCAAGAAGCAACTCGCGTACTCGAAGAAGAAATCAAGCTGGCCGCTCGCCCGCAGACCTATCTCCTACTCGACCTCGTCACGCGCACCCTTCAGATCAAAGGCCGCGGGGTCGAGCTCCACCGCCTGACGATCACTGCATGGTCTGGAAAAGCCCTCCACGAATTGAAAGGCACCCATCGGTTGATCACACGCCCTCCGGTCCTCAGGCGAAAGATTGACCCGACTGCGGCGGTCGAGCAAGACCCGATTTCCCTCGCTGACATGCCGGTAGAGTACACACTGTCGTTTAGTCCGTCACTGTCCATTGACGTGACACCCCTCGCAGAGGAGCGCC
This sequence comes from Nitrospira sp., assembly GCA_016873455.1. Classification (GTDB taxonomy): domain Bacteria; phylum Nitrospirota; class Nitrospiria; order Nitrospirales; family Nitrospiraceae; genus Nitrospira_D. The sequence continues at coordinate 22,270 of VGXE01000004.1, forward strand.
CATTCCAATGGTTCAGGGCCAAGGGACAAATCTGGTGGCGGGATCTCAAAGAATCGTGGTCAACGGACCGTCCCGCTGCACCATCCCCTCATCTCAGTCTTGAGGTCTCCGCCGATCAGGCGCAATCCTTGGCCTGGTCGGTGGTCGATGGGATGGCTTTAGTCATTCGCCGACCGACCGATAAGAAATGAGTACCAGTAGGACCATCGTTGCCTTTTGGCCGCCTGGCTCATAACATACCGTACGTCCTACGCCCATCCGCTCAAGGGGGACTTCATGCCGACCATCTCATTGCGCGACACTCTGGCTTCGCCGCTGTTCCAATCCACCGTCGATTCAACGCTCGAGGCGTTAGCCAACGATCATGTCGTCCAACGGCTATGGGCCAAAGATTATCGACTGTGGAAGCCGGACCCCAAGGAAATTACCGACCGGCTCGGCTGGTTGACCGTGCAGGACCTCATGCGGGAACAGCTGGACTCTCTCCGGCGTTGTGTCGCGACGGCCAAGGCGATGTCCATCACGGACGTTGTGTTGCTCGGAATGGGCGGCAGCAGTCTGGGACCGGAAGTCCTCCGCACGTCGTTCCCCGCGCGTCAATCGTCCCCTCGATTTTGGGTGCTCGACTCCACCGTGCCGGGCTGGGTACGGGAGGTGACCAAGGCTATCAACCCTACTCGCACACTCTTCCTCGTGGCCAGTAAATCCGGAGGGACCATTGAAGTCCTGTCACTCTTCGCTCATTTTCGTAAGTTGATCGCCAAAGCAAAGATGAACCGCGGCGGCGATCAATTTGTCGCCATCACTGACCCCGGGACTGGCCTCGAGAAGATGGCTCGAGACGAGGGATTTGGGCAGATCTTCACCAACCCCGCCGACATCGGCGGCCGCTATTCCGTACTCTCTCTGTTCGGCCTCGTTCCCGCGGCGTTGCTGGGGGTCGATGTCCCTCGGTTGTTGAACCGGGCAGCCGGCATGGCAGAGCGATGTCAGACACAGACGCCCATTGAATCGAATCCGGGCGCCTACCTCGGCGCGGTGATGGGCAGTCTCGCCAAGATGGGACGAGACAAGGTCACGATCATAGCCTCGCCTGCACTGGCGACATTCGGTTTGTGGGTAGAACAACTCCTTGCCGAGAGTACCGGAAAGGAAGGAACCGGCCTCATTCCTGTTGCGCAAGAGCCGGTGCTGAATCCGCCGGCCTATGGAACCGACCGGTTGTTCGTGTATCTGCGCCTCAAAGGCGATACGAATACCACGCTCGACCGGCGCGTGCTGGCGCTCGCCAAGGCTCACCATCCGGTGCTTCAATTCGACTTGCGCGACCGGTATGACCTCGGGGCCGAGTTCTTCCGATGGGAATTCGCCACCGCCGTGGCCGGACACGTGCTCGGAATCCATCCCTTTGACCAACCGAATGTTCAAGAGAGCAAAGACAATACGAATCGTGTCTTGGGCCTGTTTCAGTCAACTGGGCGTCTCCCGGAATCGCAGAGCAGCAGTCCCTCCCAAGCGGCGCAAGAATTGGCATCCCGGCTTCAAGCCGGCGCCTACGTCTCGATCCTGGCCTATACCACCCCCTCGCGTCCCTTCGAAGCAGCCGTGCGTCGGCTCCGGGCTGCACTCATCTCCCGGCATCATGTGACCACGACGTTTGGCTATGGCCCACGCTACCTGCATTCCACCGGGCAACTTCATAAAGGCGGCCCCAATACCGGCGTCTTTCTGGAACTGGTCGATCGCATGACACCGGACCTGGCCATCCCTGGCAAGCCGTATTCATTCGGCATATTAGCCAACGCACAAGCCGCCGGAGATGTGGCGTCGCTTCAGACACATCACCGCCACGCAGTTCGTGTCCAGCTCGGATCGAATCAAGCCGCGACGGTGCAGGCCATCACGGTAGCGCTTGCACCAGCCCAGCGATCTCGCCGCCAAACCGCCGCCCCAACACGTCGCAGGACTGCTCGTCGCCGCCATGCCCGCCACGCCTGACATTCGCATCGCCCGCGAGGGTTCAGAATGGGCCCATGAGGCAGCGGCATTCGTCCATGCCGTCAGTGACGAAGCCATTGCGGCCCGCGGCCGGTGTCTTCTGGCACTGTCGGGTGGGTCGACTCCGAAAATCTTGTACCAGACCCTGGCATCGCCCGAATGGAACAAGCGATTCAACTGGTCACATATCTTTTTTCTCTTCGGCGACGAACGTTGTGTGCCGCCGCACCATCCGCAGAGTAATTTTGCCATGGCCCAGTCTGCACTATTTCAACCACTGGGTATTCATCCCAATCACGTATATCGAATGAACGGCGAACTCCCGGACCCCCTGGCCGCCGCGCAAGACTATGAACAGACGCTGCGCCAACTCACGCAGTGTGTCGCCCCGGACATGCCTCGGCTCGATCTCATTCTCCTTGGTCTTGGAGACGATGGGCACACGGCCTCGTTGTTTCCCGGAACCGCGGCGCTTCGGGACAGCACCAGAGCCGTGGCTGTAGGCCAGGCACCCACGGGTATCACCTCCCGCCTCACGCTGACCCTAGATGTGATCAACCGCGCAACTGTGGTACTGTTCCTCGTGTCCGGCATGGGGAAAGCCTCGATCGTGCGGGCGATCCTCGAACCCAGAAGCGAGGCGGATCGGATATTCCCGGCGTCCAGGGTGGCACCAGCAGAGGGCCGGCTGATCTGGATGCTCGATGATTCTGCGGCCGGTCAACTCACGGTTCGATACTGAGCAGTCGACAATACGATTCATGATTCTCGCGGGCGACATCGGCGGAACGAAAACGAACCTGGCCCTCTACGAATGGACCACGGAGCGAACGGAGCCACTCCGCCTGGAATCCTTTCATAGCCGCGACTACACCTCCCTCGAGGATATCCTCAGGGAATTCCTGAACCCACCCACACCGCCAGCAGCGATGTCCGACCCGGAATCAGCTGGATCCGAGGGCAGTCAGACAGACAGGCCCTCGCCGGAGCCTCTCACCCTAACTGCGGCCTGTTTCGGCATCGCGGGACCGGTGATTGATAACCACAGTCACACCACCAATCTTCCCTGGATCATTGACGGCCCTACCATCGCCAAACAGTTCGCGATTCCCCGCGTGCAGCTGCTCAATGATCTCGAAGCCACCGCCTATGGCGTCTTGTGGCTGAGGCCCGATGAGCTGGACGTGCTCAACCCTGGAAGTCCGCCGAAGAAGCGTCAAGCCCTGGCACTGATCGCCGCCGGAACGGGATTGGGTGAAGCGATTCTGTTTTGGGACGGGAAATCATACCGGCCGATGCCATCGGAGGGGGGTCATGCAGACTTTGCTCCCAACAATGATCAGGAAATCGACTTGCTTCGCTACCTGCGTGGCCAGTATCTTCATGTCAGTTACGAACGCGTGCTGTCCGGGCCGGGGTTGCACGCCATCTACGAGTATCTCCGTGACACCAAGAAAAACGAGCCGACGTGGCTGGCGGAGAAAATCAAGGCCGGCAATCCTGCGGCAGAAATTGCCGAGGCCGGTTTGACGGGACAGGCCGAGATTGCAAAACAGGCGTTGGATCTCTTTGCATCGATCTATGGAGCAGAAGCGGGCAACCTCGCGCTGAAGGCGCTCTCCTTGGACGGCATCTATATTGGCGGCGGGATCGCGCCCAAGCTTATTAAGAAGCTCCACGACGGCACCTTCATGAAAGCCTTCACCCACAAGGGGCGATACAAGCGCTTGATGACCGGCATGCCCGTCAAGGTCGTGATGAACCAACACACCGCCCTCCTAGGCGCGGCCTCCGTGGCCGGCGCTCTGTCTCAGGCACCAACCGCATGACACCGGCCGATCTCGACAGTTTGAAGAAGGCCGCCGCATTGAAGGCCGTGGAGTTCGTCCGCGAGGGCATGGTCGTGGGATTGGGGACCGGCTCGACCGCGAAGCACATGGTGGTCGCGTTGGGTGAAAAGATCCGTGCAGGCATGAGGCTGCGTGGGGTGCCGACTTCACAGGAAACTGCCGCGCTGGCGAGACAATCTGGCATTCCGCTCATCGATACGGAGAACCGCTGGGAAATCGATGTCGCCATCGACGGGGCCGACCAAGTCGATCCGGGATTCAACTTGATCAAAGGCGGAGGGGGCGCGCTGTTGAAAGAAAAGATCGTCGCCGCCTCGGCCAAGCAATTCATTGTGCTCGTCGATCACACGAAACAAGTTCCGGTGCTCGGCGGATCGTTCCCCTTGCCGATCGAAGTCATTCCCTTCGGTTGGGGCAGCACGGCGAGGGAAATCGAGCGCCTCACGAAGAGCCCGGTGGTGCTGCGTGAGCGGAACGGCGCGCCGTTTAAGACGGAAGCGGGCCATTTTATCGTCGACGTGCATCTGGCCCGAATCGAGCAACCAGCCGATCTGGAAGCCGTCTTGAATCACATTCCCGGGATTGTCGAAACGGGCCTTTTCGTGGGACGGACCGACATCCTGATCGTCGGCAAGGCCAACGGCACGGAAACTCTCCGTGCAAATAAGACATGACCGGCACAGACGATCCTTACCGGCTTCCTCGCCACGTCATCCCCACCCGATACGACATCCGACTTGAGCCGGATCTGGACAAGGCGCTGTTTCACGGCCAAGAGACCGTGACCGTGACCGTCGTGCAACCGACGACCGCCATCGTGATGAACGCAGCGGAGCTGTCGGTCATTCAGGCCTACCTGGAGAACGATCAGACACAACGGCTGGACGCGTCCATTGAATTGGACGAGGCGCTGCAACGATGCCGCCTCACCTTTGCCAAGTCCGTGACTCCGGGCCAATGGCACTTGACCATCGCGTTTCGCGGAACCCTGAACGACAAATTGCGCGGGTTCTATCGCAGTACGTACAAAGACGCGGCGGGCATGACGCAGACGTTGGCCGCCACGCAATTCGAAGCGACGGATGCGCGGCGGGCCTTTCCCTGTTGGGATGAACCGGACTTCAAGGCCATCTTTGCGACGACACTGGTGGTCGATCCCGACCTGACCGCCGTATCAAACACGTCCGTCATCTCAGAATCCGTCGAGCACGGCAAGAAAACTGTCCGCTTTGCCGACAGCATGACGATGTCGACGTACTTGGTCGCGTTCGTCGTTGGACGTCTGGAGGCAACCACGCCGAGGTTCGTCGGCAAAACACCGCTTCGACTCTGGACCGTGCCCGGCAAGCAATCCCTCACGGCATTCGGTCATGACATCGCGGCGGCCTCACTGGAGTTCTTCGAACGGTACTACGGCATTCCCTATCCCGGCGACAAGCTCGATCTGCTCGCGATTCCTGACTTTGCCTCCGGGGCCATGGAAAATCTCGGGGCCATTACCTTCCGGGAAACCGCACTGCTGGTCGATCCTCACGGCGGGACCCATAGTGAGCTCGAACGGGTCGCCGACGTCGTCGCCCACGAGAACGCGCACATGTGGTTCGGTGATCTGGTCACGATGTCCTGGTGGAACGGCTTGTGGCTCAACGAGGCCTTCGCCACCTTCATGGAAATGCTCGCTGTCGATGCCTGGAAGCCGGAATGGAAACGGTGGGACACGTTCAGCGTCGCTCGGGCCGTGGCGTTTTCCGTCGATGGGCTCTGGAGTACGAGGCCGATCGAGTATCCCGTTCGGGCGCCCAAGGACGCCGACGCGATGTTCGACGTCCTGACCTATGAAAAGGGTGCCTCGGTCCTCCGCATGTTGGAACAGCATATCGGACCGGACGTCTTTCGCGACGGCGTGCGCGACTATCTGAGGGCCCATGCCTACAGCAATGCGGATACGAAGGATCTGTGGGTAGCCCTGGGAAAGGCATCCCTGCAGCCGGTCCCTGAGTTGATGGACGGATGGATCTTCCAGCCCGGCTATCCCCTCGTGAGCGCGCGGCTCGCGGGAGATTTGGAGTTAGTGCTCACCCAAAGGCGGTTTGTCTATCTGTCAGGCTCCGAAGCCTCGGAGCAGCGGTGGCAGATTCCCGTACAACTCCGCATCGAGACAGGCCAGAAGCCTGAGTCGCGCCGACTCCTCCTCACAAAGGATGAAACGCGAGTCGCATTGCCACGAGATACTCGCCGGCTCCTGATCAACGAGGGAGGACATGGATTCTACCGGGTGCACTACGATGCCCCGCTGCTCCAACGACTGCTTGACGGCGGATTGCCCCGTCTGGCGCCGACCGAACGGTTCAACCTTGTCAGCGATGCCTGGGCAACGACCCTTGCCGGCCAAATGCCGCTTCCCGATTATCTTGGCCTCACCAGGCACTTTGCACACGAATCGGACAAGAATGTCTGGGCCGTGCTGCTGGACTCCCTATCCTTCCTCAATCGGATCATCACGGCGGATGAACGGCCTGCACTTGAGACCTTTGTTCGATCCCTTCTCACACCGACCGTCCAGAAACTCGGATGGGTGTCGCGCCCGGCCGACAGCGAACTTGTGCGGCAATTGCGAGGCGAGCTGATTGGCGCATTGGGCAGACTGGGCAACGATCAGAATGTTCAGAAACAAGCATCGGCGCACTACGAACAGTTCACACACAATCCGGCCGCCATCGATCCCAACATCGTGCCCGCACTGGTCGCCATTCTGGCTTATACCGGTGACGAGGCGCGTTACGATGAGTTCTCCGCCCGCTATAAAAAGGCGGAGACTCCGCAAGAGGAGCGGCGCTACCTCTTTTCCCTGGCAGCCTTTCAATCTCCCGACTTACTGGCCCGCACCTTGGCGCATACGATCGACGGAGAGATCCGCACGCAGGATGCGCCCTTCGTCGTCAGCGCCGGATTGGGCAATGTCTACGGGCGTGAGTTGGCCTGGGAGTTCGTCAAAAAGAATTGGGGGCAGATGGACCGCCTGTTCCCCAAACAAGGGTTGCGCCGTATGTGCGGTGGAATCACCAACCTGGCAACTCCTGAACTGGAACAAAACGTGCGAACCTTCTTCGCCTCGCACGAGATCGATCTGGGCGGCAAGACGCTGGAGCAATACCTTGAACAGCTGCGCATCGCCGTGGCATTCCGCGAGCGGGAATTGCCAAAGCTGACCGACCATCTGATCGCCTGATCCCACTCATGGATGGGCGCCAGCACGCTATTCATGCCGGAGGACAGAGAGGGGAGGCTGGCCGAGAATTCGGTAGGTACTGAGAAACCCCACCAGCATGGTCAGCGCGATCGTTGCGAGACATCCGACCGCCAATACCGGCGGCTGAAGACTCCACGACAGATCAAAGACTGTGGCGAGAACAGCCCACGACAAGGCACTGGCCAAGCCGCTGCCAAGTAACCCACCGATTGTGCCGAGGAAGGCATACTCCGCTGCAAAGCTGCAGGCAATCACACTACGCGTGGCTCCCATGGCTTTGAGAATCACTGATTCGTACAACCGGCGATAGCGCGTCGCGGCCAGCGCCGCCGCCATGACGAGGGCGCCCGACAACACACAGAACAGCGCGACGGCGCGAATGGCAAGCGACAGCCGATCCAGCATGCGCGCAAACCCATCGAGAACATCGCCGACATTGATAGCTGTCACGTTCGGAAATGACTCGACGACGGCCTCCTGCAATGCGATTTCCTCAGACGACGGAACATGCACCGTGGCCACATAGGTCATCGGGGCCCCATCGAGAGAACCCGGTGACAAAATCATGTAGAAGTTCGTCGAGAAGTTGCCCCAGTCTACTTTTCGGATACTGCTTACTTCTGTGGTAATCAATACACCTTGGACGTCGACTTCGATTGTATCGCCCACGGTCAAACCAAGAGATTTGGCGGCTTCTGCTTCGATCGACACCAGCGGTTTCGCAAACACTTGGCCCGGCTTCCACCATTGGCCTTCGACGACTTCGTTGTCTTTGGGCAGCGCGTCAAAAAAGGTGAGGACATACTCACGGGAGAGGTACCAATTCTTCCGTCGCTGGTCTTTTTCAACAGCTTGCTCTTTTCGAGCCTCCTCCTCGGATGTCGCTTCGAGCGTGATCGTCTTGCCGTTGAGAGCGGAAAGCCGTGACCGCACGAGCGGAATCAATGCTGGATTCTGGCCACCTCGACGCGTTCGCATCAGGCTGGCAAACCCTTCCCGTTGATCCGGCTGAATATCAATAAAGAAAAACGTCGGGGCATCTGTCGGACGATTGTCGCCCACCTGTCGGAGCAGCGACCGTTCGACTAGCGAGACGGTCACGACCACCATCACGCCAATGCCGATGGCGATGGTGATGCTCACCGCCTGGCTTCCCGGTCTCAGGATGTTGCCCAAGGCTTGGCGCAGGATGAGACTGCCTGGGCGTGGCCATCGGTTCAAGAAACGGACCATCATCCAGGCCGAAGTCCCTAAGAGAAACACCGCGGCCACAAACGCGCCGAGGAACATAAGCCCCACTCTCCATGACCCTGCCTGCCAGATAGATAACAGCGCCAGTCCCAGCCCGATGATAAGCAACAGGCCTCCCTTGACTCGATCCTTCGTCAAGCGTGTCACCCAGTTTCGCACAGTGTCGCCGCCTTCAGCGGATACAGGCGGCAGAACATCTCGCCGAAAAATCATGGCAGGCTTGATGTCGCGGATCGTGAGCAACGGCCAGAGCGTGAACAGCAAGGTCGACAGGAGGCCGAGCGCGACTCCCTTCGCCAGGGGGACGATCGCCGTGCCGCTCAGATCTGCCGTGAACCCCAATTGGTCGAGAAGATCCGAAGCCAGGAACCCCGCCACGACCCAGGGGAGTGCTTGCTGGAGAAGGATTCCGATGACCAAGCCGATCAGGCTCCCGGCCAAACCGAGCAACAATGCCTGCAACAGATACGTTCCGATCACCGTTGCCGAATCCGCCCCGGCCGTTTTTAGAATGGCGATCGTGTTCAATTTTTCCCGGACAAACGCGTGAATGGAGGTGGCGACTCCGAGTCCTCCGACGAACAGGGCCGTCAGTCCTATGAGGCCCAGATAGCGGGTGAGCTGTTCGAGGAATTGTTTGAGCTGCGGCTGCGCATCCCGGTATCCCGATACACGGGCTGATTCTGACGCCAGCCGCCCCCGCAGCTCGTACATGAGCGGCTCCGGAGGCATGGAGGCCGGGATTTTCACCAGATATCGTTCGCGGACCCTGCTCCCCGGTTGAATCAGCAGTGCTGCGCGAAGACCCTCTTGTGAGATCAGCACGCGGGGGCCAAGACTGAACGCATTGGCCGTCCGGTCCGGCTCGGTTCGGACGATACCCGTGATGATGAACAGACTTTGGCCAATCTTCAGGCGATCTCCAACAGCCAACTTCATGCGGATCAGTAGAGACTCTTGCACAACCGCGCCGTGGCACGAGGCGTCAGACGTGAAACGTGAAGCGTGAAGCGTCGTCGGAGAAGTCACGGGCGATGCTCCAGATCTTGAACAGACCGAAATGGAAGGGGTCAATAACTCCGGCAGCGGCCGGCTCGGCTCAACCTTCAGGGCACCGTACAGGGGATACCCAGACTCGACAGCCTTCAACTCGACAATCTGTGTCGGCTGGCCGCCCATGGGAATTTGCTCGGTCCGGGCCGCCATCGCCACCAGTTCGCTCACATGCGTGATGCTGAAGTCACGATTCGACAAGGATTCCAGCGCAGCCATACCTTGGGGGCCGATCGTGTGGGATAGTCGGATTTCGAGATCCCCGCCCAACAGGCCACGGGCTTCTCTCGTGACGGCCTGTTCCACGTTCGCCCCGAAGAGAGACACCGCAACCAATGCACCGACGCCCACGGCAATGCAGACCAAGAAATACAGAAAGTGCCGCCAGGCCGCTCGGGTCTCGCGCCAGGCCATGTTCAGCATGAACTGCGTCACGGACGCAGCTCGCCGGCAATGCTGCGGTCCGTGAGATCGGGCATGGAATCGGACTCTAGATGCCCATCGCGCATGGAGACAACCCGCTGCATGAGCGACGCCAAGGCGGCATCATGCGTGACGAGAACCAAGGTGGTGCCGTAGTCACGGTGCAGAGCCAAGAGGAGGTCGATCACGTGGGTGCCAGTCGTGCTGTCCAGATTACCCGTCGGTTCGTCGGCCAAGAGGATGGGTGGACGGCAGGCAAAGGCGCGCGCCACGGCCACCCGTTGCTGCTCTCCACCAGACAGCTGTACGGGATAATGTCCCGTGCGATCGGACAGTCCCACGGCTTCCAGCAATTCCGCGGCTCGCGCACCGGCTCTCCGCTCACCGCTCAGTTCTAGGGGAACCGCGACGTTTTCGATCGCCGTGAGGGTGGGAATCAAATGAAACGATTGGAACACGTATCCGACCTTCTCCCGTCGGAATCGGGCCATGCTACTTTCTGATAACGTGGTAATGTCCGTGCCGTCCAGCATGATGGATCCGGTCGTCGGACGATCGAGTCCGGCCATCAATCCCAGCAGGGTTGATTTACCGCTTCCTGACGGGCCGATAACCGCCACTGTCTGTTTGGCGGGAATCGACAACGAAATTCCTTCGAGGATTCTCACGGAGCGGCCGGCCGCCGCGAGCATCATCGACACGTCTGTCAATTTGATCATGAACAATTCACTCTCACCGACAGGAAGACACCTCGAATGGTATTATACTGTACCGGAGAAAGGGGCAAGGAAATTTGCGGCGTAACGGACCGCGATATCACTATCTGACTTATTGCTTGTCGGTGATCCTGACCGTGTTTGGTCTCCACACGGCCGGCGCCAATGAGTTGTCCGACTCGGCAGATACCAGGTCACGCATTGTGGCCTTTGGCGACAGCCTCACAGCAGGGCTCGGTGTCAACAGGGACGACGCCTACCCAGCCCAACTACAGCGCCGGCTGGATGAGCTCGACTATCGCTATCGAGTGATCAATGCGGGCGTCAGCGGCGAAACGACCGCCGGTGGCCTCCGCCGTACCCCCTGGGTACTCGGCAGCAAACCCGATGTGGTCATTCTTGAGCTGGGCGGGAATGACGGGCTCAGGGGGCTCAGCCTCGAACAAACGACGCACAACCTCAGCCGGATCATTGAGCAATTGCGACAGGCCAACACCACGGTCATCCTGGCCGGGATGAAACTGCCGCCGAATTATGGACAAGACTACATCAGAGGTTTCGAAGCCATCTATCCCAACCTCGCCAAGCACTACAACCTGGCCCTCATCCCGTTTTTCCTCGAGGGGGTCGCTGCGTTACCAGCGCTAAACCAGGCCGACGGTATTCACCCAACAAAGGAAGGCTATCGGATAGTCGTTGAACAGGTGCTCAACGTGCTTGGTCCGGTGCTTCGAGCCAGAGCCAGGAAATCTCAGGCTACTCATGGAGGCAGTTAACGGTCTCGCTCCCGGCCAGCCTATGGGAGGAATCCGAGATCTCCGAGGCGGGGGAAAAAAATCTTGGCCTGTTACGATTTTTTGAAGAAGGTGTCGTACACACCGTAGCCGAGAATCCCGGCGATCAGCACATAGTACAGGGCAGTAATTCCGCTGTAATCCGGAGGTCCTCCTTCGGCAGGAGCATTGGCCAATGCCGGCACGACCCCGGCGAGTAACGCGATTCCTGTCAGCACACCCGTCCGACCACTGAGTTTCTTCATAACCCTTCCTCCTCGAAGCAAGGTACGAAAACGAGGGTGGTATTGTACTGAAATTGATGGGCTTGGCGCAAGAGGCTGCTGCCGCGTAGAGCGACTCTGCGCTATTTGGACGGAAATTTTTTGGTGAGGCTGTTGAGCGCGTCAGTAACTTCCTTAAAGGACCCTGCCATCTTGTCGAGTTGGGTGCCCTTCTTGAGAAGCTCGCTCGCCACGGCCCGGAGCTGTCCGTCGAACTTGATGACTTCACCGGCGAGTCCGGCGGCATTGGTCAGCAGACCCGTATAGGCGGTGATTTCCCGCTGCTGCTCTTGCGCCATCTGTTGAGCCGCCTTGGTTTCTTGAATAGAGGCCTGGAGCTGTTGGGTGAGGCGCGCCGTATAGGCTTCGCGATCCTTCATCTCCGACTCCAGCGTGGCGTGGGCTTCTTCGCTTTGACGGAGCCGATCTTCCATGCCCTTGATCGCTTGAATCCATGTTGACACGTCCCCGGGACCCAAGGATGGAGACTCGGGAATCTCTGTTCCCTTGTCGATGGCGCTCATCGCCGGCCCCAACCATTCCACGAAGAGCATCACCTCACTGAGCTTCACATCGGGAGAAGCCGATGGGGAGGCCGCGTGCTTTCCATTAGCCGAGGAGTCTGCCGGCGATGACTGGGCCGCTTTGGCCGCCTGGGCCTTCTTAGCCTGCTGAGGTTGGACCCATCGGTGGTATTCCAGCAAGACCGCGATCGAGTGACGGCACATCGGATCTTCCGATAACGTGCACGAACATTTGGAAATAAGATGGCCCTCTTTCAAACGGACAGTCTGTTCATAAAGGCCGGAATTGCCGATAACGGCCGACGTGATTTGCGAATCATCGGCTTCCACGATGCGAGCACGGTTTTCCGCCACATACTGGCGGCCGATCCTGAAGGCGTTGGTTTCGACCACCGATTGAATCATCTGTGGATCTAACAGCCCCAACCGTTCAGCTCAGCGCTGCAGGCAATTTTGTTTTTCATCATCACGGGCTCCAGCTTGATAAGCGGTTCCTCAAGTGTGCCCCTCCGCTTCGCGACAGTCAAGTCCGGATCTGCATCATACCCCTTATACGGACGGGGGGAAAACCACCCACAATGACTACGTGACGAACGGGCTTATCGGCAGCGTTTTGGTGGGCCCTTCTGACTCATCGGAGTCAGCCAGATATAGTCCGCGATCTTCTCCCGTACCAATTCACGGATGTCCTCGATTCGGCTCTTGTCGAACGAAGTCATATAGATCGTCGTCTGCTTCACTTGGCCGGACACCCGTCTAGCGACCCGCATCGGCACGGGGAGACCGTACTGGATATGGCCCGCACCCGTATAGCTCACAATGACGCCGCGGGAGCTACTGGTCTGCCGGTGTAAGGCGTCCAACCCGGCCGTCAGGGTTTTGGCCATCCCTTCGTCTCGGACCATCGAGGCTTCGTACATGGTCCTGAACTGGTCTTCGGTTCCTCCTCCATGGCATTGCTGAAGCTGGTCAATGATACGCGCACGATAGGCGGGATCGTCGACAATCTCCTCTTGATCCAGCCCCCAGTGCGTCCATTCCTGCTCGTGACGGACCTGGTCCAGTCCGGCCTTGACGACCCGGCGGATGAAAGGCCTCGGAGGATTCATGGCCAGGATGGACAGATGTCGGTCGCGGGCAAACGCCACGAGGGGCTCATAGTCTTCAAACGCACCGCCCCAGTTCTGTGACCATTTGACCTGTTCAAGGAATTGGTTTCGCCCCAGCCGATCCTTCAAGACATACTCATCCAGGGCCGGCTGGCCGTCCCATCCGAACATCTCGATCCCAATTGTAGGCTGAAGATCGTGGGCCACCAGCCAGTTCAGGACTTTCAGGGCAGCTTCGATATGATATCGATTGTGGTGTTCTTCCCCCAAGTAGACCACGTCATACGTCGCCAGCTCGTTCAGCCATTCAGACGATGAGAGCACCCGGCCTGTGTGCGTGTCCACCACCTGCCATGGCTGCCATCCACTTTCTCCGCTGGCGTTGATCGATTGCGGATGATCCCACGCACAGCCGAAACTCAGCGTAAACAGCCAGGCAAGGAGTCCCAGCTGGATTGCAAGCCGGACGCTTGAGTTGCGTCGCCGAACGATCGTCCAGAGCAGGCTTCCCGTAGACATAGTCAACTCCTATCACACCGCTGAGAGACGGACAAGCTGCCTTGACGACGACGTTGACAGACCACTATTCTCCAACGATATTGAACGTGCCGTGGATTTGCCGCCAACCGCCGGATGGTCCGATGAGTGCCGATCCCTCCTCTCCCGCCGAATTCCGCCGTCGCGTCAGCCAGCGTGCGCGACAATCCTCCACGCAGTGGGAAGCCTCACGACTCCTGATCGAACGGGAGGAGTTTCCCGCCACCGTCACCCGGCTCCTCCATCGACTTCGGGAACAAGACCTTCCGACTGCGATCAAAGAACCGCTACTCAAGATCGTCGATCAGCCACAGGCACAACGGGTTCAGGACTTGGATGGTGAAGGGCTCAAGGCACTGACTGGGTATCCGCCAGCCAAGGCCCTGCGCGCCCTTTGTATCTTCTTTGATCTCGTTGCCACACCCGGCTCACAGTGGGCTATTCCTACTATCGCAAGTGAGGAAGTCGAACGCCTGATCCGCCGCACGACCAATCCATTCGATCTTCTGCATCTCGTCGAACCGGCATCCCTGTTGGACCTCGGTGCCGGCGATCTCTCTTTCGCCGGCGAGCTGGTTGAGCACTATGGTCCCGAACTCCGTCGGCAGCGCAAACAGCTGCTCCTGCATTGCATAGACCGGCTTGATCCCGGTTCAAAGCTCGGCTCCCCCCTCCATCCCAGCCCGGACAGACTGAAGAAGCTCCAGGAAAGCGAGAACGTCTCCTTTGCGTTCTATAGCAATCACGACATGTTCGACCTCCATCCACTAGATGAGCGTGGGATGCTGGCGAAGCGATACACGATTGCCACGTGCTGGGCACCGGCCACACCGACCTTTGCCTACGATCCGGCAAGACTTTCACAGCCAATCATTGATGAGGAGCTGCGCCGGACCATGGGCACGTCCAGACAGACCCGGTACCATGGTGAGCGGGCGCTCGAAGTGTTGCACGGAAACCGTGCCCTCCTCTTTCCACCCTGGAAGTTCGAGATCGTCGGCCCGCGAGCCCTTCTCAATCTTCTCGCGACGCGAGGCCTGCTGTGCGTCCTCGGAGCGGTCGATAACCAGGTATTTTGGGAACTCTTGGCTCAATTGCTTGAGGACCCACGCTACCGACCGCGAGACCGCTCCTTCACCGTCGGCAATCTTCCAGAGATCTTCGGCGACATCTATCTCGCGCTGAATCGTCTCCCGATCGGCGCTTCCATCAACCTTGCTGAACTGGGCACTCTCCGACACCCGGCTCCCGAGACAGAAGTTGCTGCCTCGCCGGACCTTACAGTCAGGACATTCCGGTACGTTCGGATCAGCCGAGGAGCAACCTTCCCAGATATGCCTGCCAGCCACACAGCAAGGCAGTTTCCCGCCATGGTGGAAGAGGTCGCTCCATGGTTCCTGACCCTGATCCCAGCCTAAGACCTGTTTGATGGCGCAAAAGGCCATTAAAATTGACCACCCTCTGACCCTTTGTTAGACTTCGACGGTGCTTTACCGGCAAACGCAATCCCCTGGCCATTTACAACGTCTATGATGAATTCCGCACAATCGATTCGAGCAATTCAAGAGAACATTTCGCGTGTGATCAAGGGAAAGCCGGAGGTCATCGAACTGACCGTCGTGGCGCTACTGGCCCGCGGCCATCTTCTCCTTGAAGACGTCCCGGGAGTAGGAAAAACCACGCTGGCTCATAGTCTTGCGCGATCGTTGGACTGCTCCTTCAAACGCATCCAGTTTACGAGCGATCTGCTGCCATCCGACATCGTCGGCGTGTCGATCTTCAATCGTCAAAAGCAAGCGTTCGAGTTCATGCCCGGCCCCATCTTCGCCAATATCGTGCTGGCCGACGAGATCAATCGGACGACCCCCAAGACCCAAAGCAGCCTCTTGGAGGCCATGAGCGAAGCGCAGATTTCCGTGGATAATCAAACCTACCCACTGAGTCAGCCGTTCATGGTGATCGCCACTCAGAATCCGGCGGAATACCACGGCACGTTTCCGCTTCCCGAATCGCAATTGGATCGATTTCTCATGCGGCTGCGCATCGGCTACCCGTCGCCTGATGAGGAAAAAAAGGTGCTCGATCGACCCCAGTCGCTGCATCCGGCCGAGGACCTTCAACCGGTGCTTGCCGCGCAAGATATGCTGGATCTGCAAGCGCAAGCCGATAACGTCTTCATGGACGAGAGCCTGACGGAATATCTCTTGTCCATTGTACAGGCCACGAGACAGTCCGAACTCTTATCGTTAGGGGTGAGCACGCGCGGCGCCTTGGCCTTGAGTCGGGCGGTCAAGGCCCTGGCGCTGGTGCGCGGCCGAAACTATTGCCTGCCTGACGACATCAAGGAACTTGCCCCGACGGTGCTCTCTCACCGCATCATGATGGCCCGCACACAAGGCCTCCGCCAGCGAAGCTTCGAGCAAGCCGAGCGGATTATCCAAGACTTGGTGGAATCAGTCCCTGTTCCCGTGTAGCCGCTCCTCATAACAGGCGGAAGGCCGAGTGAGTGACACATGCTGTCCAGGATTCGCATGATCGTTCGGCGTTTCACCTCTCACCGCTCAACCCGTCTGACATCCGAAGGTCTTCAGTTCTTGTTTTTCACCATGGCCGTGGGGATCGCCGCGATCAATACCGGGAACAACCTCTTCTATCTGTTGCTGTCGATGATGTTGAGCATCATCTTGGTCTCAGGGATCGTCGCGGAATATTGTCTGAGAGGGTTGGAATTCCACCGTCACCTGCCGGACGTGCTGTTCGCCAATGAACTGGCAACGGCGACCCTCGTAGTCAAAAACCGCAAAACCCGGTTTCCCAGCATCTCGCTGAATCTGTTCGATGTGTGTGACGGACAGGATATCGATCGAGGCCTGATCATCCGCGAATTGTCTCCCGGCGCCAGCACGCTGCTGTCGTATCCTCTTGTCGCGGCCCGCCGAGGCCAGCTTCGGCTGGACGGTGTCCGCGTAACCACGTCATTTCCGTTCGGCCTCTTTCTCAAGAAAGCCTATTTCCCCGTCCAAGGAGAGGTGGTCGTCTGCCCGGAAATCAGGCCTCTTGCGGATGAAATCCTACAAGACTTGCTGGCCGCCGGTCAGGAACACACGGCTCATCGAAAAGGCTACGGGAGCGACCTGTACAATCTGCGCCTCTACCAAGCCGGAGACGACTCGCGAGCGATTCATTGGGTAACGACGGCTAGAACGTCAAAACTGACCATTCGAGAAACTGAAGCGGAGAGTCAACGCCGGGCTTCGATCTATCTGTCGCTGCAGGCTCCTGAGAGCCACGGGACGGAGTTCGAGGAGGCCGTCACGTATACGGCGTCTCTGGTGCATCATTTGGCAATCCGTGGCTATCATCTGCAATTGACGACGGACTCGTCTCGCTCCTCTTTTGGGCAAGGCAACGCCCATCGTTTCGACCTTCTGCGCATGTTGGCCTTCTGCGAACAGCGCGAGCCGCATGCCGATATCAGGCCTGAAACCGAGTGGTTCACGGAGCCGCAGGACACCGAAAATAGTGGCGCACTGATTGTCGTGCGGCCGTGGCACGGGGCGGAGGTTCCACGCTCAGCCGGTCCCGCGCTGCTGATCGACCCCGAGACTTTCCTCGGAGCGACATATGCCATGTGATCAGGCCCTTCGGCTTACCTCAATCGGGTTGGCGTCCGTGTCGTTCATCGGGTTGGTCCTTGGGGCAAGCCTGCCTGGCTGGCTGATGTTTCTGACTGCGTCGGCGCTGATGGTTACCTTGCTGCGAACCGGACCCGTGAACGCGATCACCTCGGTCGTCCGGCCTGTTCCCTTGTCGGCCACCACCTGGAACATCCTTGTCCTCAGCGGTTTTCTCGGATTCTGGATCGACAGTTTGTGGATCTCAGGCGATCTCCTGGCATCCGGAATTCACTTTCTCTTGGTCCTCATGGTCATTAAGTTGTTCAATCTGCAACACCGGCGGGATTATGTGCATCTCTATGCTATCAGTCTGGTGGCGATTTTAGCGGCTGCGTCGCGTACGTCGGACCTCTGGTATGTTCCGGTCTTTCTCGCCTATCTGCTGGCCGGGGTCTGGACCCTTTTGCTCTTTCAGTTGACCAAAGACACCGCCGTTCCATCGGCTGACCTGCCACGGAGGCTTGAGCCGTTGGAGTCGTATAGCGGTGTGACTCCCAAATTGTTCTGGATGGCCAATGGCCTTGCCGCTGCGACCTTCGGCTTGACCCTGGTCATGTTCTTTGTCATCCCCCGGGTGAACGCCGGGTTGTATCAGAAGGGGTACGGCGAGAACGTCCGCACGTCAGGGTTCTCAGATACGGTGGACTTGGGATCCATCGGACCAATCAAACGTGATCGTAGTGTGGTCATGCGGGTCGAACTGCCGGATCGCCCGACGCATGAAGTGGGACACTTCTACGTGCGGGGCATGGCATTCGATCGCTACGACGGGCGATCGTGGGCCAATCAACTGGCCCACCGCCGGAATCTGAGCGAAGATTCTCCTGAGATGTTTACCCTTCGCGGAAGCAAGTCGCACCAACTGCTTTCGCGCGGAGCTGCGCTCCACCAACATATCCAGTTGGAACCTCTGGATACTCCCGTACTGTTCGCGGCACCCTTTGCGGAGTCCGTCCATGGCAAGTTTCCGGCTGTCCAATCGGATATCAACGGCGCCCTGTATCTGCCGTTCCCGAGTTCAACGCGCATCGAATACACCGCCGTCTCTCGACCCAACACGATATCGCCGGACGATTCGCGACCCCAGCCGATCACCTATCCAGAGTCGTTCCTCCGGCATTTCCTGCAAATGCCCGTGCAATCGGACCGGATCGCCAAGCTGGCTCGAGACATATCCGAGTCCAAACAGACCGTGTACGAAAAAGCGGTCGCGATCCAGGAGCATCTTTCACACAATTACCAGTACAGCCTCGATGCCCCGCTCGCCGCTCAAGCCCACCCGCTTGAGGAGTTTCTCTTTGTCAGGAAAACCGGCTACTGCGAACATTATGCGACGGCCATGGTGATGATGCTGCGGTCGGTCGGTGTTCCCGCCCGCCTGGTCACGGGTTTTCTGGCAACCGAGTGGAAC
This sequence comes from Nitrospira sp., assembly GCA_016873455.1. Taxonomy (GTDB): domain Bacteria; phylum Nitrospirota; class Nitrospiria; order Nitrospirales; family Nitrospiraceae; genus Nitrospira_D. The sequence continues at coordinate 41,126 of VGXE01000004.1, forward strand.
GAGTATGGGAACTACTATGTCGTGAGGCAACAGGATGCCCATGCGTGGGTGGAGGTACATCTGCCACAATCCGGCTGGGTCATGATGGACCCCACACCGGCCGATGGTGACAGCCTTGCCGAGACGCTTCCGGCATGGCACAGGGTGCAAAGCTTGCTGGACAGTGCCCGACTTCGCTGGAACCGTTTCTTTGTACAATACAGTGCGGCCGACCAGCTTGCCGTTGTGCGTGATATCCAGACCGGGGGCGTGTCGGTTCGACTTTGGACGCTGGATTCCCTGGCCTCGTTCTTGAAACCACTGACGGCTGCGTTCGAGGCTGGCATGAGTCATTTGACCGGCGGCTATCTGACTCCTGTCGGAACGCTCGTTGCACTCCTGCTGGCGGGATGCGGCGCCATGGCCTGGCTGGTCTGGGCACGGCCGTGGAAGTGGCCGCGCCGCGCCGCGGGAGCAGCTGGTGACGAACAGGTGATCGTTCAACTCTACCGTCGTACGCTTCGCCAGCTCGAGCGAAGGGGGCTACGCAAGCCCGCCGCCATGCCCCCGCTCCAATTCATACGCATCATCCAAGAAGAATGGAGTACCGCGAGCACAGCCGTGGCATGCATCACAGAGCTCTATTGCCGCGCACGGTTCGGCCGCGTACCTCTCACAACAGAAGAACTTCACCATGCGCGAGAGACCTTCAAGCAATTGCGGTCATTGAGCCGTTCATAGGCCCACCTGACTCGCGGCGTTGCTCGTCCATTCTCCATCTGTTTCCAGACCACTCCCGTTCCCGTACATGACATAGTCCTCCTGTCCGAGATCGCAGGACGCACGGCTGGCTTGACCTCATCCTCGAATCTGCGTACAAGCAGATGCCATGAAGCTGGTCCAGAAACGATCGAAGAAGACGGGCCTGTCGCCCGGCACCCTGGTTCATATCGGCGAAAACCGGACCGAGACGGTCGAGATTGCCCTGTTCAACTATGCCGGCGCGCAATGCGACGAACGTACCGTCACGAATCCCGGCGAGCTCCAGCCGCCCTCGGACGAAACGGTGACGTGGATTAATGTCGGGGGTGTCCACAAAATCGATGTACTGGAGGCCTTTGGCAAGCAATTTGGTCTCCATCCTCTGCTCCTGGAGGACATTGCCAATACGGACCAACGGCCCAAGCTCGACGATTACGAGACCTACGTGTTTCTGGTGATCAAGATGCTGACTGTGACCGACCGGGGAGGCATTCTTGTCGAGCAGGTAAGTTTCGTGCTCGGACGCAATTATGTGCTGTCGTTTCAAGAAAATGGAACCGACGTCTTCCGTCCGGTGCGCGACCGCTTGCGCGCCGGCAAAGGCCGTCTCCGCCACCATGGCTCGGACTATCTGCTCTATGCGCTGGTGGACGCGGTCGTCGACCAGTACTTTGCCGTCCTGGAGTCGTTGGGCGAAAAGATCGAGTCGCTGCAAGAACGGGTGATGGCCGACCCGAAGCCCGATACGCTCAAGGACATCCATGCCCTGAAACGCCAATTATTATTTGTGCGCCGGGCCGTCTGGCCATTGCGGGAAGTGACCAACAGTTTGTCCCGCTCGGAGTGCCCCTACCTGCATGAACCCACGAAGGTCTTCTTCCGCGATGTCTACGATCATGTCATCCAGATCGTCGATACCATCGAGACGTTTCGCGAAATGCTGTCGGCGAGCCTGGATATCTATCTATCGAGCGTCAGCTATCGCCTGAACGCCGTCATGCGAGTGCTCACGGTGATTACCACGATCTTTATGCCGCTGAGTTTTATCGCGAGCATCTATGGCATGAACTTCGAACACATGCCGGAATTGAAGTGGCAATGGGGCTACCCCGTCGTGCTGGGTGTGATGGGCCTGGTGGCGGCGGGTATGTTGCTTGGCTTCCGACGGCGGAAGTGGCTGTAACAGGATGCTGAAAAAGCCCGCCAGCGTCGTTCTCGCATCGCTCAGAGACTTAACGTACGAAGTCGAACGAACGGTACCTATCCGCTCGCATTTGATCGAGGCGAGCGGGTCAAGCGAAGCTTGGTATGTACCTCCTCGCCTCATCGCTCGCTGCGGCCTTGCTGGACGGCCTTTTTGAACATCCTGGGTATTCTGCTGATCTACTCTCCTTGGACTTCCACCCGATCGACGAAGTACGTCGTTTCACCGAAGCAGGTAGTCGGGAGGTAGCGATATTCCTTGTAATGCAGAATGACGCGCTTGCCCAGCACGCGCGACAGTTCGTCGGCGACGCGGTCATCCCAGACGGTGAACCCCCAGAGGACCGGCGCCACGCCGGGCACCGTGGTCATGGCCAATTCACCTTCGTGTGTCTTGCACACCCAGCCTTTCCTGGAAAATTTCTGGATGTAGCCCGCGCGGTTCCCGTCCGAATAGGTCCAGTTGAACGCGACGGTCAGATAGGCGGCGGCGAGGAGGACGGCTACGGTCACAACCCATTTCATCATCAATCCCTATCGGGTTACCGCAGATCTGCGAAGAGCCACGGGGCGGCCGCTTTCTGGCGTTGCTCATAGGCGGTGATGGCGGCCTCGTGCTGGAGCGTGAGACCAATTGAGTCCAGCCCTCGATAGAGGCAATCTTTACGGAACGGATCGATGTCAAATCGATAGGCTGTTCCTCTCGGTGTCGTGACCGTTTGCCGGCCAAGATCCACCGTGAGTGTATACCCCATCGTTTGGGCTGCCTCATTCAGGAGGGACAGTACCTCGTCTCCCTTCAACACCACCGGTAAGATTCCGTTCTGGAAACAGTTGTTGTAAAAAATGTCGGCGAAGCTCGGAGCGATCACGCAACGGAACCCTTGATCGAGCAAGGCCCAGGGTGCATGCTCGCGGGACGAGCCACAGCCGAAATTATCGCGAGTCAACAAGATCGCGGCGCCCTGATAGCGGGCTTGATTCAAGAAAAACTCCGGATCGGGCGAGCCGTCCTTTCGTTTCCGCCAATCGAAAAACAGGCCGTCACGGAGGCCGGTTCGCTTGATCGTCTTCAGGAACTGTTTTGGAATGATTTGGTCCGTATCGACATTGACGCGATCGAGCGGGGCGACAAGACCAGTCAGCTGGGTAAAAGCTTGCATACTGTTTAATGATGAATGATGAATGGTGAATGGTCAGGACACATTAAACACTGAACATTCAACATCAAGCATTCACTCCCAATGTCTGATATCAACAAAATGTCCTTCGACCGCGGCGGCTACCGCCATGGCCGGTGACACAAGATGGGTCCGGCCGCCGGCTCCCTGACGTCCTTCAAAATTTCGATTGCTGGTGGAGGCGCACCGCTCACCCGGTTGGAGCACGTCCGCGTTCATCGCCAAACACATGCTGCAGCCAGCCTCGCGCCATTCGAAGCCGGCTTCGCGGAAGATCCGGTCGAGCCCTTCGGCCTCGGCTTGTTGCTTGACGAGCCCCGATCCGGGAACCACCATGGCATGCACCGTCTTGGCCACTTTCTTTCCCTTGGCAAACGTGGCGGCAAGACGGAGATCCTCGATTCTCGAGTTCGTGCACGAGCCGATAAAGACCTTGTCGATGGTGATCTCGGTCATCGGCATATTGGGAGTCAGGCCCATATATTCCAGGGCGCGCTCCGTCGCGTGCTTCGTTTTCTCATCCGGCATCGTTCTCGGATCCGGCACCCGCTGGTCGACACCGGCAACCATGCCAGGGCTGGTGCCCCAGCTGACTTGCGGAGCGATGTCTTCAGCCCGAAGAGTGATGGTCCTGTCATACGTGGCGTTCGCATCGGTCCTCAGCTGCTGCCACGCAAGCACCGCTTGCTCAAAGAGGTCGCCCTTTGGCGCGAGCGGGCGCCCCTTGATGTAGGCGATGGTCTTTTCATCGGGCGCCACCATGCCGGCGCGGGCGCCCCCCTCGATCGACATATTGCAGAGGGTCATGCGGCCTTCCATGCTCAAAGCGCGAATCGCCGAACCGGTGTATTCGATCACGTACCCCGTTCCCCCGGCGGTGCCGATCTGGCCGATGATGGCAAGGATGATGTCCTTGGCTGAACAGCGGTGCCCCAGGGTGCCGTCGACGCGGATTTCCATCGTCTTGGGCCGCTTTTGCACCAGACATTGCGTGGCCAGCACATGCTCGACTTCGCTCGTGCCAATGCCGAAGGCCAGTGCGCCGAACGCGCCGTGAGTCGAAGTGTGAGAATCGCCGCAGACAATGGTGGTGCCCGGCAACGTGAACCCTTGCTCCGGACCGATGACATGGACCACGCCCTGCCTGATATCGCTCATGCCGAACAGGGTGATCCCGAAATCCCGGCAATTTTCTTCCAGCGTGTGGATCTGCTTGGCGCTGATCTGGTCGGCAATCGGCAACGTCCGGTCGGTCGTCGGAACATTGTGGTCGGGCACCGCCAGCGTCGCGGCGGGCCGCCGAGGCCGGCGCCCGGCGAGTTTCAACCCTTCAAATGCTTGCGGTGACGTGACTTCGTGAACCAGCTGCCGGTCAATGTAGAGCAGCGTGGTGCCGTCCGGCTCTGCCCGGACGACATGGGACTCCCAAATTTTGTCGAACAACGTTGTGCCGGCCATGACACGCACTCCTTGGCATTCTCGCGCCGTGAAAGATGGGGAGGGTCATTATACATAGGCGGTCGGGTGCACGCCAGCAGGTTGAGCCGGTCGCCAGAGAGACACGAGCTTCAGGATCGGTCTTGTTCTGCCGATAAGCAAGGGATGGATAGACCGGCACTCAACCCTGATTCCATTGTCATCCCCCGATGGACCATCAAACGCGACACACGGTCGGTGGGGTGTGTCTTTTGCCATTCGATCATCGTCTGTGTCACAACCGACTCCAGACAACTGGCCTTCTGCTGTTGCCGCGTCGTGGACTATCGTATCCTGCCGGGAGAATACCCGCGGGTCACCGACGGTGGGAGGCGCTGACGATCCGCGACTCCTGTGGCTTGCATCCCATCACGGTCCGTGTTAGCACCATACCTGAACCAGTCTGTATAGCGATTCAACCCTTTCCAGGTACCGTGGCTTCTCCGATATGGGCTGATCCATCGGTGGTCGTGTGGACCCAGCATCTGCTCGATAGTTTTCACCATTGGACCAGTCGGGAGTTGCTTGACCGATCCGGATCGATCGCAGACCAGGCGCGCGCGTTGTTCGATGCGCCGTTCGTCGTCGTGTCGCATGGGACGGACCCAGACCCCATCTTGAATTACGGCAATCTCGCGGCACTCGAGCTCTGGGACATGACGTGGGAGCAATTGACGCAGACACCTTCACGACACACAGCCGAGCCGATGAATCAAGGGGAACGAGCGGCGATGTTGCAGCTTGCGGACCAGCAAGGTTGCTTCGAGGGCTATCGCGGCGTGAGAATTTCTTCGACGGGCCAAAGATTCCTCGTCGAAAACGCCACGGTCTGGAATGTCCTGAATCCATCCGGTCGCCGCATCGGCCAAGCGGCAACATTTTCACACTGGTCATTCCTGACGGAAGACTACCAACGCTCATAGGTCGAACCGGCTCTTTTCTTGCCTGGATCACCGTGCCATGTTATGACTTCCCCCTATGAAATATTCCTCCATGGCCCTTGTCGCCGTCATTGCGTGGTTGGCGGTTGCAGGATGCGCCACCCAGCCGCTCGTTCCCTCCTCGGTGACAGCTGATGAGCCGAAGCACGACCGGTCTATTCTCGCTGGCGAATGGGAGCACGAAGACGGCGCGACGGTCACACTTCGCCTTGATCAACAGGGCAACGGCACCTACCCATTCAAAGGCGGGCGATTTGAAACGTCCCAACTGACCGGCCACACCTGGGAGGGGAGATGGTCTCAAAAAGAAAACGACCGGGAGGGTGGATTCTCCGTGAAATTGTCCAATGACTATTCGGCAGGCGAGGGAACTTGGTGGTACGTGAGAATCGGCACCGACAAACAGCCCACTCAAAAAGGGGGCACGTTCCGCCTCAACAAAAAAGCCTCGCTTACACAACGCAGGTCTGACCAGATTCCTATCCCGTAATAGGCCGGGTTTGGCCCTCACCGCACAGCGTGTCCCAGGTCAGAGATGGGTGAGAATGCACTCACCCAGTCGCACGGGCAAGAGCTCGGAGTTGCTGCTGGACGGGGTCCGGACAAGCTGGATGGGTGGCGACGATACCGCGATAGCGTGGATTGGGTTGATTAAATTCGAGCGCCTGTCCGCTCCCGTCCGACATCGTGCCTCCCGTCTCTTCGATCAAGAGAGTCCCCGCCGCGACATCCCATTCGTTCTCCGATTCGAACGTAGCGGCCGCCTGGATCCGCCCACTGGCGGCCAGCGCGAGCGCCCACGCGATGGATCGCATCGGACGGGCTGCCACATGGGCCTCCAAAGAGGTAAAGCGGCCGATCTCATGCTCCCAAGGACTCAAGGCGATCACTGGGTGCCGGTCGGGTGGGTGTTCCTGCCGGGATGCCGGTTCGTCGTTGAACAGGAGTCCTCCGCCTCGTTTGGCGGCGAATAATTCGTTCGTCGAGGGATTGAAGATCGCCGCCACAACCGGGCGGCCTGCGTCGATCAGCGCCGCGGAGATGCAAAACTCCGGCTCCCGGTTGATAAACGCCTTCGTGCCGTCGATCGGATCGATCACCCACACGCGCGCTTTGTCAAGACGGGCCGGATCGTCCGGCGATTCTTCCGACAGCCATCCGTCGTCTGGAAACACGTCCAGGAGACGGCGTTGCAGAATTCCGTTGACCGCCAGATCCGCGGAGGTCACCGGAGACCGGTCCGGCTTGATATGAATCTCGAAGCCTTGGGACGCGAGCCGGAGCGCCTCTGCGCCCGCCGCTCTGATCGCCTCGGTCACAATGCGGAGCTCACGATCCCACATCATGTCGGCAGAGTACCAGGGCCTGTGACAGAAAAAAAGCCTGTAGGGCAGAGGCGCACGGGGAGAACGGTGTGTTGAGATAATGTCAGAATTACCATCTTGGAAAAGGGCAACTCCCATGGTAGGCTGCCGCCCGACGTGAATCGCCACCGCTCATTCCCCTGAACGAAGGTAATCGTCTCCCATGGCCACACCATCTTTTCTCGACCCAACGGATCGCTTCATACACCGGCATCTTGGCCCGACCGACGCCGACATCCAAGAGATGCTGGCGACGCTGGGACTACAATCCTTGGACGCACTGTCCGACGCGACCGTACCCAGCGACATCCGCCTTCGCAGGCCCTTGTCCCTTCAGACGAATCGCGGCGAACACACCGTGCTGGCCCAACTCAAAGCGTTGGCGTCCAAGAACAAGGTGTGCCGGTCGTTGATCGGCATGGGCTACTATGAATGTCTGACGCCCGGGGTGATTCAACGCAACATTCTGGAGAATCCTGCCTGGTACACGCAGTACACCCCTTATCAAGCCGAGATCGCCCAAGGACGATTGGAGGCCTTGGTCAACTTCCAAACGATGGTCGCGGACCTGACCGGTCTCCCGCTGGCGAATGCGTCGCTGCTCGACGAGGCCACGGCGGCGGCGGAGGCCATGGCCATGTGCTATGTCATCGCCCGAAGCACAGGCCAAGAACGCAAGGACTTCTTCGTGTCGCGCGACTGCCATCCCCACACGATCGCGGTGTTACGGACGAGGGCCGAACCGCTCGGCATCACGATTCGCACCGGCGTGACGACCGCCGCTGATGGCGCGGACAGCCGGCTCTGCGGCCTGCTGCTGCAATACCCGGCAACGGACGGCTACGTGGGCGATTTCGGTGACATCGTGGCGAAGGCGCATGCGGCCGGCGTGCTCGTCGTCGTGGCGACCGATCTCCTCGCCCTGACGCTCCTCCGTTCTCCCGGCGAGTTCGGTGCCGACATCGCCGTCGGCTCCACGCAACGGTTCGGTGTGCCCGTCGGATTCGGCGGACCGCATGCCGCCTTTTTGGCCACCAAGGAAGAGTACAAACGCCAGATGCCGGGACGCCTCGTCGGTGTCTCGAAAGATGTGACGGGAAAACCGGCCATCCGGCTCTCGCTTCAGACACGAGAACAGCACATTCGGAGAGAGAAAGCCACCAGCAACATTTGCACAGCCCAAGTGTTGTTGGCCGTCATGGCCGGCATGTACGCGGTGTACCACGGCCCTGAGGGGCTGCGACGCATTGCGACGCGTGTGCGCGGGCTCACGCTGGTGCTTGCAGAAGGGTTGCGTCGGCTTGGATTCGACGTCTTGCCGAAAGTGTTCTTTGATACGATTCGTGTCCCCCTGGCCCGGAACCACTCGGATCAGATTGCAGCGCGGGCGAACGAGCAGAGCATCAATCTCCGCCGCTATGACGACGGCTCCATCGGGCTGTCGCTCGACGAGGTCAGTACGGAAGAAGAAGTTCGCCGTCTGCTGGAGATCTTCGTGGGACATGATCGGCTGCCGTTTACACTCTCAGAGCTCGTGGCGAGTGTCGACGTGGTCTACCCTGAATCCTTGGCCAGAACCAGCAAGTATCTGACACATGAAATTTTCAACCGCTACCACTCCGAGCATGAAATGCTCCGGTACCTCTATCGCCTGCAGGCGAAGGATCTCTCACTGGTACATTCGATGATTCCGCTGGGCTCCTGCACGATGAAGCTGAATGCGACCTCAGAAATGCTGCCGGTCACCTGGCCGGAGTTCGCCCGGCTGCACCCTTTCGCCCCGGAGGAGCAAACCCTCGGCTATCGGGAGATGATCGGCCAACTCGCCGCGTGGCTGGCTGAGATCGCGGGCTTCGCCGCCTTCTCGATGCAACCAAACGCCGGTTCGCAAGGGGAATATGCGGGCCTCATGGTGATTCGGGCCTACCATCGGTCAAGGGGAGAAGCCCATCGGGACGTCTGTTTGATTCCCGTGTCAGCCCATGGGACGAATCCCGCCAGCGCCGCGATGGCCGGCATGACGGTTGTCGTCGTCGCCTGCGATGAGCACGGCAATGTCGATCTCACCGATCTGGAGGCCAAGGCGGCCGAACACCGGAACAGCCTGGCTGCGGTGATGCTCACCTACCCGTCCACCCACGGCGTTTTCGAAGCCGGCGTGCGGCGAGTGTGCCAGATCATCCACACCCATGGCGGACAGGTGTACATGGACGGTGCCAATATGAACGCCATGGTCGGCCTCTGCCGCCCCGGCGACATTGGCGCGGACATCTGCCACCTCAATCTCCATAAGACGTTCTGCATTCCGCACGGAGGCGGTGGACCGGGCGTGGGCCCGATCGGCGCAGCGCAGCACCTCGCGCCTTTTCTCCCGGGGCATCCCATCACGAAGCTCGGAGGGCCGGACGCCATTGGACCCGTATCGGCGGCGCCGTTTGGCAGCGCCGGCATCTTGCCGATTTCCTGGGTGTACATCGCCATGATGGGGCGCGACGGGCTGACCAAAGCCACACAGGTCGCTATCCTCAACGCCAATTACATGGCCAAGCGGCTGGAAAAACATTTCTCGATTCTGTATGCGGGTGACGCTGGACTCGTGGCGCACGAGTTCATTCTGGATCTGCGGGAGTTCAAGGACCTCGCCGGAGTCGAGGCAATGGACGTGGCGAAGCGGCTAATGGACTACGGGTTCCATGCGCCGACCGTCTCGTTCCCGGTGGCCGGTACACTCATGATCGAGCCGACCGAAAGTGAAACCAAGTCGGAGATCGACCGGATGTGCGACGCGCTCATCCGCATCCGCGCCGAGATTCAGGAGATCATCGACGGCCGCCAGCCGCGCACAAACAATCTCTTGAAGAACGCACCCCATACGGCATCCATCGTGACCGCCACGGAATGGAACCGCCCCTACAGCCGCGAGCAGGCGGCCTTTCCCGCGCCGTGGATCGGCAGCAACAAATTCTGGCCGAGCGTCAGCCGCATCGACGAAGCGTACGGCGACCGCCATCTCGTCTGCAGCTGCCCGCCGATTGAGAGCTATCTGCCGTAATCCGCATGACCCATGACGGCTCATCGTGAAGCGTATCTCGTCCTTCGACCGTGCTCAGAACGGTGAGCCTGTCGAACCGTATCTCGAAAACCTTAGCTCTGAGTCACTGGTCACCAGTCATTGGAAGCTCCTCCTCCCATTGACCAATGACCTTTGGCCCTTCACGTTTCACGAGGAGGCCTTATGACCGATATCGGACGCCGAGGCTTTTTGGTGCGTACGGGTTTGGCCCTGGGAGCCGCAGTGTGGGCAACGGCGTCCCCGCGCGCCTTTGCCGATCAGCAGCCCCCACAACGTCGGTTCAAAGACTGGGAAGATATTCGGGCACAGTTCCCACTGTCTCCACAGCTCATTCATCTCGCGGCATTCTTCCTTGCCTCCCATCCCACCCCGGTGCGGGACGCGATCGACCGGCATCGCGCCGGCCTTGACGCCGATCCCATCGGGTATTGGTTTGTCCATGAAGAGACGCAGGAAGCGAAGGTGCTCCAGGCAGCGGCACATTACCTGGGGGCGAGTCCCACCGATATTGCCCTGACCGACAGCACGACGATGGGGCTGGGCCTGCTTTACGGCGGGCTCGCGCTTCGCAGCGGGCAGGAAATCCTGACAACGACACACGACCACTATTCAACCGAAACTTCCCTGCGTCTCCGTGCCGAACGGACAGGCGCCACCGTGCGGCAGATTCCTCTGTATCGCTCTCTCAAGACCGTCTCGCGCGATGAAATGGTCGATGCGCTGCAAAAAAGTATCGCTCCCGCAACACGCGTCGTCGCCGTCACCTGGGTTCATTCCAGCACGGGCCTCAAATTGCCGATCCGTGATATGGCTCACGCACTTCAAGACATCAATCGCTCCAGAGGTGAGCAAGACCGGGTCATCTTCTGCGTGGACGGCGTCCACGCCTTGGGGGTTGAGGACTTCCACGTGAGCGAACTGGGCTGTGATTTTCTGGTCGCCGGCGCGCACAAATGGATGTTCGGTCCGCGCGGAACCGGCCTCGTGTGGGGCCATCCGACCGTGTGGCCCGTCACTCAGCCTATGATTCCAACCTTCAACTCCCAGGCCTATGACCTCTGGATGGAGAACCAATCCTCGAAAAGTCTCCCGCAATCGATTCACATGACGCCAGGCGGGTTCCACTCATTTGAGCATCGGTGGGCGTTGGATGAAGCGTTCTCGTTTCATCAGGCGATTGGAAAATCCAGGGTGACACAGCGCATCTACGAATTGAACCAACAGCTGAAGGAGGGCTTGGCCGCCATGCCCCATGTCACGCTCCACACACCGATATCGCAGCACCTCTCGGCTGGTATTGTCTGTTTCGAAGTCGCCGGTCTGGCGCCTCGCGCGGTCGTGGAGAAACTCCGTCAACGCGGGATCGTCGGCAGCGTGACGCCCTACGCGACGAAGTACATCCGGCTCGCGCCAAGTCTCATCAATTCTCCGGGTGAAATCGACCGCACGCTGGCAGAAATCAGCAATCTTCGCTCAGCATAGAGCGTACGCGGCCGCCGCCTCTTCGTGAACTAACCTCTTTCACCCCCATACTGGGCTCTCTAACCAAGCGAGGGATGATGAAGAATTCTTCATGATCTCCTCATAGACCCTTCATAGAGCAGGCGTAGATTGGGCGCACGCAATCACAGGGAGGTGATGAACAATGGTGGCATTGATTATCGGAGTGTTGGCAGGGACTGTTGTATGGGCAGCCATCTATGTGGCACTCATGCATCGAGCGGCCCATGCGGGACGTCAGTAGCCGAGCGCGGACGCCCTGATAGGTGAACAGGATTTCCGCGAACCAGGGCCCACCCGTTCCAGTCGACTGCGGGTTACGCCGCCTGCTTGTTCTTCCGTGACCATAACCGCTCGAACCACGACCCGCTGGCTTCATCTCCCCGTACAAAAATGGAAAACAGTTTCTGGTTCGGTGACAACCTATTGGCCCGATAGGCCGCGTCTTTATATTGCGGAACCGTGTGCGCAATACGACGGAAGAGGGTGACTGCTTCTTCCGCTTCGCCGGCCGATTCGAGGGTCCGCGCGAGGAAATACTGCACGTCGATCATCTCCGTTTTCGAGATGGATGCGTCTTGCAAAGCGGCACGGAAAATCTCCAATGCCCCCAGATGGTTGCCCGCAGCCCTCTGACAGAGTCCGATCTGAACACTCGCTTTCACCTGATAGGGCGTGCGCTGCCCCACCAAGTTGAGCAGGTCGATTGCCTCTTTCAGTCGGCCTTCCTTTCTCATCTCGACACCCCTGGCATAGAGAAAATGATCGGGAAGAGGCGAGTGCTCCGTCGATGCGACCGGATGTGTCGCGGCAGGCTCCAGCACCGGACTGGCCGTCTGCCACTCCGATGGGCTCAGTTGCGGCACATCGGCATCTCCCTCGCTGGTATCCTCCGGCTGGTTGATGAGGACGAGCAGTTCTTCCCGTGACGCCAGCGGGAGAATTTTGCGTTTACTGCGCCCGAACGCTGCCTGAGCGACAATCTTGGAGCTGATGATTCGAGCCTGTTTGGCCATGCCTTGGGCTAACGCCATGTCGCACACCTGGTTAATGAGACGAGGATTGCCTCTCGTCAATCGGTGTACCAACGCGCAGGCTTTGTTGGTAAACAACGAAAGGGATCCGCCGGCCACGTGTAGTCGGTAACGAATGTACTGCCCGGTCTCCGTTTCCGAAAACGGCTCAAGGTGATAATCCACAGCAACCCGCTGGGCAAACTGGGTCATGTCGATCCGCTCCAGAAGCTTATGAAGGTCTGGCTGGCCAGATAAGATGATCTGCAACTTCAGTGTCTTTCCGTCGTTTAGATTAGACATCAACCGCAGCTCTTCGAGCAGATCGGTCCCAAGACTTTGGGCTTCATCAATGATCAGAATGACTCGCCGCTGCTTCCGGGATTCCTCGTTGAGAAACTCTGAAAAGATGGAATGGGCCTCGATAGGATCCAGTTGTCGCTTGCTCAGTCCGAGAGACAGCAGCACCCAGGGAAGGATGTGTTCGATATCGTAGCGCGCGTTCGTGACGAGGCCGATGAGGTGCTTTCCCCCATGCTCTGCGACCAGTTTTCGCATGAGCGACGTTTTGCCTATGCCAGGTTCACCGGTCAGCACCATGAAGGCCGCTTCGTTGGTCAGACCATATTCCAAGGTGCTGTAGGCCATGCGATGGGTCGAGCCCGCATACAGAAAGGTGTTATCCTGCAAGAGGGTGAATGGTTTGCTTCGGAGATGATAAAACGATTCATACATGTGGCGTTGCCCTCCTCACGCTAGGTCATAGACCGGCAGGCATGCGGCTGGTGAACAGCAACGAGCCGTTCGGCCACCAAGTCTCATAACCCCACTCCAGATCATTTGAGACGGGATGTCTCTCCAGCGGCAACAAAGAACGGGGGTTCGCGAACTAGGCCTTTCTTGTGGCCTGCGTCCTCGTGTCATGAGCAGAATATGGGGGAAAACGAGGCTCTGCGCTATTCCTCATGAGGTGGGACACTCCCTGCGATGGTGGGGACAGCCGCCTACGGCAACCGACAAAAACGCGGGACGAGTCGGCCATCAAGGTCGACCTGCTGCTCGAACATACCCAAGGGCCTGACCCAGAGCCCATATTCGCCATACAGCGCACGGTACACAACCAACTCTTCTTCGGTCTCAGAATGCCTGGCCACCCCAAGCACCTCGTAGTCTTGACCCTTATAATGCCGATACCGCCCTGGTATGACCATCGATCCAAGACTTGAAGTGGGATTAAAGAGGTGGTGCCGAAGCCGGGATTTGAACCCGGACACCCGTGAGGGCGCTAGACCCTGAATCTAGTGCGTCTGCCAGTTCCGCCACTTCGGCATTGAGGCACGCTGAAAATGCCCTTCAGCGTCGTTCTCGGTCACCCGCTTCACTGCGACGTAACAACCACGTACGCCTCGTTCGCGGGTTCCCTGCGGCCTTGCTCAAGGACATTTTGAGCGCGCCTGGGAAAAACTTCTGACTACTTCTTTCGAGCAGATTGAGACTCCACCACAAGAAGCCGGATTATCCTGAATTCTCCGCTCTCGCGTCAAGCAAGAGTCGAGGGAGCCGTGGACGGAATGCTCCGACCGACTTTGTCGCCCAGGGTCCATTGGCTGGCGGTGGCGATTTCTCTGAGATCCCCACTGACGATAATCCGCTCGCGGGCGAGGCCGGCCGCGGCTACCAACAACGCGGCGGCGATCCTCGGCGCTTCGTCGGCAATCAGGATGTCGAACCGCACGCGGCTGAACAGGGGATCGCTCGCGACGCGCGTGGGAGTCGCCGCCACGAGCCGGCGATTCTGGATGAAGGCTTGCCGATTCGGATCTTCCTCGGCAGCCAACAGCTCGCGGATCTTCTTGGTTCCTCCCAGTTTGACGATGTGTTCCTTGAGATCGTCGAATTCCGGACGCAGGTCTTTCGGCACGGCCGCTTCAGGCACCAGTTCCTGAATGCGCGCCTTGGCCACATCCAACTCCTGGTTGAGTGCGTCGATCTGTTGCTGATAGATCGACTGGTATTGCTTGAGCGAATCCACATTCCGTCCCACCGCCTGCATGCTTAACCGTTGGAAGAGGGAGAGGCCCGCGTACTCGCTCAGAGTCGTGGTGACTTCGGCCAGTTTGACTTGCAGGTCTCTCATCTGGCTGACGAGCCGCCATTCGAGCAACCGCACCTCGTCCAAATCCTTCTGCTTGTTCGCTTTGGCGGCCAACAGGGGAGCCAGTTCTCGGAAGCGTTCGTATTTACCTCGCAACGACGCTTTTTCCGCCTGCGCCTTTGCATAAAATTGATGCGTTTGGGACTCAAATCCCAGTTCCTGGAGACTGATGTCACGACTGTGGGGAGTGAGCGGGAGCTCGTACCGGCTGATCCATGTGTTGTAATTCAGACCGCCGGCTTTCATCCGGCGGGCGAGGATGCCCACGATTTCATCCGATTCATGATGGTCCGGGCTGAGCAAGAGGATGCGCTTGTTGGCGCGAATCAGCTCCATAGCCATTCCCGCCAGCCTATACCGGCGCTGCGACAGCTCATCCAGCCAGACGAAGCGTAATACGGACGATTCCGATGTGACCTCGTTCCGGCTGTCATCCTGCGCCTGCAGCAGGGAGGCCAACCGTTCGGCCGGACCGAGATTATAGGCGTCGGCGCGCGTGATCATGTCCTTCAACCGGCCGATGATCGTGTCCAGCAGCCCGGCCTGGTCGGGCACGAGCGTTACCGACGGTATTGGAGTACCGAGCGAGTCCAGTGTTTGCAGAAAAATGAAGTTGCCAAACTGGTGCAGGATGATGCCCTCGGTCGGTTCCCCTTCATCGGAAGGAATGATCGATACCGGAAGATCCACTCGTAGCGCGACACCAGCAGGCAACCGAAACTCATACAGATGGAGACCGCCGATCGTCCGCACATGGCGGCCCTCAGCGGCCGTGATCGGCACATCCTGCCCCTGGTCGCCGATCCGCAGGCGGTCGTCGTCAAGCCGAGTAATCCAGGATTCGATGAGGTCTTTCGCTGCCATGGCCGTGTGGATATTCTCCCCATGTTTCCAGGGAATGCCATGATAATGGCGCGCTTGCGTGGCTGTCTACGGTGGAAATGGCCTGGCGCACACCTTCTATCGAAGCGCCCAGGCGCCCTTGTCTTCACGGTCGGAACGGGTCTAGAATGGGCGCATTTCTTCCGTGAGCGAGAGGGGGACCGGGTGAAGGGGCTACGATTCGAGCGCATCGGGCAAGGCAAGCACTATAACGTCGTGTTTCACATCGGCAGCAGCTATGTGCCGGTGGGTGACGAGACGATCGAGGAGCTCAAAGGCCAGAGCCTGTTACCGGCGGAACGGTTCCTGGATGTCCTCATCGACCGCGTCGGGTACTCATCCTACCTCAAGGACATGATCCGCGACGAACTCAAGTCGACCGGCGACCCGGTGACACAAATCACCGTCCTCCAGGGCGCCATCAGAGAGCTCTAGTCCTCGTATCTCGGCGTTCGTGAAGCGTGAAGCGCGAGCAATGACTCGGATGGGTTATTCCGTGCGAGATACGCGGCCCAGGCGTTGTTCTTCCCCTGCGCACATGGACCGAGGTCCTTCCGAGGGCGCGCGGTCCGTGAGCAAGGAAGAACAACGCCTCGGCCGCTCAATCCCCCACTTGCCCTTCCTGAAACAGCTGATTCATGATCTGGTTTCTTTTTTCCGGGTCGCGATAGTACTTCAACGCCTTGGAATAGTTCTCCATCGCGCTTTGGCGCTTGCCGCGGATGGCATAGATTTCCGCGATGCCGTGATACGCCCGTGCATCTTCCTCGTTGCACTTGAGCGCCCGGCTGAACGTGTCCGCCGCTTCCTGAAGCCGATGTTTGCTTAAGGCGAGCCATCCGAGAGCAGAATAGGCGGCACCAAAGTTTGGATTCGCCTTGAGCGCATTCTGATAGCTCTTCTGCGCCAAGTCTAGACGGCTCCGCGTCTCAAACAGGTTGCCCAGAGCAAAGTGCACTTCCGCGTCGCTCGGATTCAGCCTGAGCGCTTCCTTGTACGATTGCAGGGCCGGTTCCAGCTTGCCTTGCTCGGCCAAGGCGCATCCGAGATTCGCATGGGCGATGGAATCATCGGGGGAGAGCTTGATGACCTCCCGATATTCTTTGATCGCCATTTCCAACCGACCCTGGTCTTGATAGGCCACGCCGAGATTGGTCCGCGCCGGTCCATAGTCAGGGTTGAGCCGGATGGCTTCCTTGTACTCCTTGATCGCCATTTCCGGTTGCTGGGCCCGTTCATGGATTTGGGCCAGGAAGTAATGAGGATAGGCGGATTGAGGATCGAGCCTGGCCGCGTCCCTGTAAACCTGAACCGACTGTTCTGACTGGCCCGATTGCGACAGAAACAAGCCTTTGACGAGATATACGTGGCTGTTGTCGGGCTCCCGCTCGACGAGACCCTCCACCCAAGATTTCACGGCCGTGATGTCTTCTTCGATTTCCATGCACTGCGCATGGGCCTTCCACGCGTCGGCAAACCGGCCCCGCAACAGGCAGACGACATTCTGTGCGAAGTGCGGTCTCGGATCCCGATGTCCCGCTCGCTGGTGCTCCGCGATCCACTCCGTCGCTTCGGCAAAGAGCCTGTCCCACGCTCCGGCCGTGACGGCGGCTTCACATTGCGACTGATGGGTGTTCATGCGTACCGCGGGGACGTTATCGGGTCAGCGTGTCTTCGACATCAGGTGGCGTCGCCTGGATCAGATCGCCCAGCGCAGGGTAGCGCGCGACCAGCTGTTGTTTCATCAACCAGGCGATCGTGCGGTAGGACCAATGGCCTTTCACCCCGGACCTGAGCTTGGCGATATACTCAGCTTCGGCGTAGTCCATCTTGAAGAGGCACCGAACCTTGAAGCCGAAGGGAATGGCATAGAGCGAGGCTTCCTGGTCCTTTTTCCTGAGCAGCTCGATGTCGCTGCGCACGGCGTCCATGGCTTGCCGGTATTCTCCATCTAATCCGGCGGCAACGAGCGGCGGCGGCACGTCATAGCCGTGGATCGTGGTGAAGTTCTGCTGCACCTGCTGGCAACGGCGGTGGCGGTGCAGATCTCGCCAGCCGCCGATGTCCATCAACACGTCAAAGACGAACGAGTAGCCGTTGCGAAATTCCTTGATCAACTCGTCGTACGGCCCGCGCCGCCTGGTCGCCACCTCAATGGCATCCCGTTTCAGTTTCTCCGGCCAGTCACGGACGACGGACAGAATATTTCGATAGGGTGCCTGTGAGACTCGATATAACAACGTCGTGACGGTTTCATCCAGCGGATCGTGCGGCTCGACCAGATCAACCGGATCCTGGGTTCCCCACGTTGAAGGATTGTCCACACCGGACCCTTTCAGGGCCTCTTTGGCAAAACGGGCGAGATCCGTATACACCGTGGCCTGGTACTCGTTGGCTTTGGCATGGCGCGCCAGTGTCGGCGCCAACGGGTCGTTCAGCCCGGCCTGGTGCCCGGACAGCTCTCCCCAGATATTCACGGGCGGACGTCGGCAGGCGTCTTTGAGATCTTCGCCGATCATGCGCAGCTCAGGCAGTTGCGACGACAGCAGTCGGGTGATCTGTTTCTCGAGCGTCCGGATACTGACAACTTGGCCGACGTTGGTCTTGCAGGCGAGCGGCAGGAGATAGCGCGTGACGTCGAACGCGCGCGCGGCGATCGTCCGCTGATAATCCGCCGGCTTCATCGAGTCGGGCCGCGGCTCCCGGTCAGACAGAAAGGTCACCAGCGGTTCGTGGAGCAGCCGATACACCTCGCCCAGGCTGCGTAGAATGCCGAGGTAGGTCCCTTCGGTCTCACTGCCATGGATGGCGCTCGGGACATACCAGCTATCCGAGGCGAAATTCTGGTACCGGCTCGACTTGGCCTGTCCATCCCAGACGGGCTCGTCTTCCAAGCGAATCGCGGCGAGCTCGGTGATGTCTTCGAAACAGATGACGACGTGACCCAAGTCCGCAATCGAGGCATGGCCATAGTCGAAATAGAACTGTTCCCAGAATTTTTCGGACGAATGCCCGTGCACCCACTGGATGCTCGTTTCGATGGAGTCCGGAGAGCGACTGTACCGGGCGAGGGCGTAGGCGGACTTCTCCGGCGGCATCGGCGCAACGGCGACCACACGACGACCCGATTGATCCTGACTCATGGACCGTTCCTCATTCCTGTACAGCACGAAGGTGGCGAACTATACCCCTCGTACAGATGAGGCGCAAGCCGGGGCTCACTTCCGTTGACTTGCCTCAGAACGCGCCGTTATATTCCCTCGGACCTATGAGGTATAACGCGTTGAGACGTCCGGTAATCCTGACCTCTTTTGTGTGACACCTCACGCCTAACTTCTCACATCTGTACCGGTTGTTGGCATGATCAAGGGCATCAAAGGCGTCAAAGACATTCTCCCGGAGGAAACGCCTCGGTGGCGTCTCATCGAGGAGACGGCCAGGCGGTGGGCTCTGGCCTATGGCTTCCACGAGATTCGCGTGCCGATTTTCGAGGTCACGGCGCTGTTCGCCAGAAGCATCGGCGCCTCAACCGACATCGTGGAAAAAGAAATGTACACGTTCCAAGACCGGGATGGGTCCTCCCTCACACTGAGGCCCGAAGGGACGGCGGGAACCGTGCGCGCCTACATCGAACATAACCGCGCAGCGGATCCTCTGCCGCAGAAATATTTTTATACGGGCCCGATGTTTCGGCACGAACGACCGCAAGCGGGCCGTCTTCGCCAGTTTCATCAGTTCGGCGTGGAATCGTTCGGTACGGCCGACCCGCGGGCCGATGTGGAGGTCATCGCGCTCCTGTGGCGGTTGCTCTCCGACTTAAAACTGCCGGCCCTCACGCTCGAAATCAATAATCTCGGCTATGCGGCTGACCGCGACGCGTATCGCCCTCAACTCGTTGCCTATCTCAAGCAACAGGAAGAACACCTGTGTGGAAATTGCCGGCGCCGCATCGAGGCCAATCCATTGCGTGTCCTGGATTGCAAGGTCCCTACGTGTCGCGTTGCGACGGATTCAGCTCCCCGATTGGCCGACAGTCTTTCCGACAAAGCCCGCGCTCACTTCGGCTCGGTGTTGACAGGACTCGACACGGTTGGAATTCCCTACAGCCTGAATCACCGGCTCGTTCGCGGACTGGATTACTACGGACTCACGACGTTTGAGGTCACCTCAACAAGCCTCGGTGCACAGAATGCGGTCGGAGCCGGCGGCCGGTACGATAGTCTCGTTGAAACCCTCGGTGGTCCGATGACGCCGGCAGTCGGGTTTGCCGTCGGACTTGAACGAATGGCCATGATGTTGCCGGAGACTCTTTCGGTTTCTGGAGCCGCTACTGTCTACGTCGCAGGGTTTGGTGATCGCGGGTCGCCCGCCGGCTTTTCAGCTCTTGAGGAGCTTCGTGTGGCCGGGATCCGTGCCGTCACGGATTTTCGATCCGCTTCGTTGAAGTCTCACTTGCGCCAAGCCGACCGGCTTGGGTGCAAGTTTACCCTCATCATTGGAGATGACGAAGTTACGACCGGGTTGGCCACTTTCCGGAACATGGACACGAAGGTCCAGCAAGAGGTGTCTCTCGTCACTCTCATCTCACAGGTATCGGCTCTCCTGCAATCCTCTTAACCTCGAATTTCACCATTGACTTTTGTCGAAAACATCCTTAGTTTTTCATCAATTATATATTCCATAACTCCATGATTCTCTAATGTAAACCCTGTGAATTCGTATTATGAAACGTAAACTTGGTCTCCTCCTCGCACTCCCCCCTTCTGACCCCAGTGCCTCCACGGTTCATGGGTTGGCACAGGCAGCACTCGAGGCTGGCCATGAGGTCTATCTCTATCTCATCGATGAGGGGGTGAAGAACATTCTTTCACCTCCCTACCAGCAACTTGCCAAGTCAGGCACGAAGATGTTTGCTTGTGCCTATGGGTGCCAGCAACACCATGTGTCTACGGCAAACCTCGATCCTGCCATCTCTCTTTCTGGACTCGTCGTTCTCTCAGGGATTATCGATGCGTGCGAGCCGTTTGTATCATTCACCTAGCTTCGAAGAGTTCTTGATGGCCAAGACCGTAATTGTCATTATTCAGGAAGATCCGAGGAGAACCCATCGACCCGTCGAAGCCTTGCGTATCGCCCTCGGCCTCGTAGCAGGATCGCACCATACAACCGTCATCCTTCTTGGTGAGTCTGTCCGCCTGCTTTATGAAAACGTAGACGATATTATCGATGTCGACATTCTTGAAAAGTATCTCCCGTCCATTGAACATCTTGAAATTCCTTTCATTCTACAATCGAAGACCGATCGTGCTTCTATTCGCGAGGAATTTCACACTCAATACATCAGTGACGACGAGATCCACGCATTGATCAACTCAGCAGAACGAAGTCTCGTGTTTTAATCCTGTATGGAGATATGAATCTTATGTCCCTTCCCCTGTACGTACTTCGACACTCAGAATCGAATTTGTCCCCTGCTCTCTATACTCCTGAAAATAGAAACCTTTCAGTCTGTATCATCGAATCCCGATTGGAAGATCCTGTATCTTCAGAAACAGCTGCATATTTTCACAACGGTGAAGAACATGGACAATCAGGTACATACAAACAGTTGCTCGAATTAATCTTCACAGCAAAGAAGGTTGTGACCCTCTGATTCTGTTATTCCAATTGAGAAAAGAAAATAGGAGTCGGAGTAGGATTGAGAGTAGGCATCTCGAATAGTGGGGATAAGGGATAACCATCTGTAAACATACCGAAATACACGTTGGGATTCTGGGTATAAGTGTGTGAGTGACTCTGTGAAAAACATGGCACCTCCTGTGGAAGAGGTGTGACGTTAAGATACGGCGCAAGGGGAGCCTCGACAATGAGAGGGAGAACATGTTATTGACCATCTCTCTCGCGGGTTTCATTTTCGTCAACAACACCAAGTTATCCACAGGTGTGAATAATCCTGTGTATAGAAAAATTCGTTAGTTATGAGCGTCAATACAGTCTGGCAGGAAGCACTCCAGTACATTCAAGCAAAGGTGCCGCGACAGGTCTATGATACCTGGTTCATTCCGGCACAATTGGATCGGATAGAAGACTCGACAGCCCATATAGGAGTACCCAATAAATTTTTTGGCGATTGGCTCCATACCCACTATGCCACGTTGCTGGCCGAAGCGGTATCGACAGCACGCGGGGGTGGAAACCTGTCCGTCAATTTCATCATTTTTTCGAAGCCATCGGTACGGCAGCAGGACGCACAAGCAGCGCTCCATGCCGCTCGATCTGCAGGGCTCCCAAAAGCCCGACGGGGAATCACACTCAATCCCAAATACACCTTCGATAATTTTGTTGTGGGGGCCGGCAATCAGTTTGCTCATGCTGCATGTATGGCGGTGGCAGAGCAGCCTGGAAAGGCGTATAACCCGCTGTTTATCTATGGAGGCGTCGGGCTCGGCAAAACTCACCTGTTGAACGCGATCGGAAACCACGTGGCTGAGCGAACGGACCTTCACATTGCCTATCTGACCACCGAGCAGTTTACGAACGAGGTGATCAACTCGATTCGGTACGATAAGATGGCGGATCTCCGGAAACGCTATCGGCACATCGACATGCTGATGATCGACGACATTCAATTTTTGGTCGGGAAGGAACGGACCCAAGAAGAGTTTTTCCATACCTTCAATGCCCTGTACGAAGGCCATAAACAGATTGTTCTTTCTAGCGACCGGTTTCCGAAAGACATGCCCGATATTGAAGAGCGGCTGCGGTCGCGGTTTGAGTGGGGATTGATCGCGGATTTGCAGCCCCCCGACGTCGAGACGCGCATTGCGATCTTGCGGAAGAAATCAGAAGACGAAGGCGTCAAGCTGCCTGAGGACGTGATTCAGTTCCTGTCGAACACGATGAAGAGCAACATCCGGGAGCTTGAGGGCAGCCTCGTGCGCTTGGGGGCCTATGCGTCCCTGACGGGCCAGGTGATTACGCTCGAGATGGCGAAGACCGTTCTCCGTGACCTCATCGGCGAGAAGAAAAAAATCGTGGCCATGGAAGACATTCAAGAAGCGGTCTGCACGCAATTCCATGTGAAAATGATCGAGCTGAAATCCAGGCGCCGGAGCAAAACACTCGTGCATCCCCGCCAGATTGCGATGTATCTGTGCCGTGAACTCACGGATGCATCCTATCCGGAAATCGGCCGCCAATTCGGAGGCAAGGACCACACGACGATCATTCACGCTTGCCGCCAGGTTGCAAAGGCCAGAGAAACCGACACGGTCCTGCACGCGACGATTGAGACGTTGAAAGACAAGATCCTGCGAAGCTGACAGTTTCTTGGGAGACCGCGCCATGAAAGTACGGATCGGACGAGACGAACTGTTGACCGGATTGCAACGGGTGCAAGGCGTGGTGGAAAAACGCAATACGATGCCCATTCTGTCGAACATCCTGTTGGAAGTGAAACAGGACGGGGCTGAAATTATCGCGACGGACCTCGAAATCGGCATGAGGGGTTTGTACAAAGCGACCGTGCTCAAGCCCGGCGGTGTGACGATCTCGGCTCGGAAACTGTTCGAGATCATTAAGGAATTGCCTCCGGGCGAGATCGAGTTGACCGCAGGGGACAACAACTGGACAACGATCCAGGCCGGGAAGAGCCAGTTCAAAGTCGTCGGGCTGCCGAGTGCGGATTATCCCGCGCTGCCGGCCATCGAGCGGGAAGGTCTGACACCGCTATCGGGAGACGGGCTGCTCGAGTTGATCAGGAAGACGCTGTTTGCCGCCGGCGACAACGATGCCCGCTACATTCTGAACGGCCTCTTGGTCACCCTGGTCACGACCGACAAGAAGACCACGTTGCGATTGGTCGGCACTGACGGCCATCGCTTGGCTGTGGCGGAACAAGAAGTGGGCAAAGCCGGCAGCAAGGGGGTTCCCCAGGAAATCAAGGCGATCATTCCAAAGAAAGCGGCGCACGAAATGCGGCGTTTATTGGACGAGGGGGGCGATACCGAGCCGCTGATCGGCTTTGCGAAGAACATGATGATTTTCCGCAAGAGCGGCCTGTTGCTGACGTCGCGGCTGATGGAGGGCAACTACCCGAATTATCAACAAGTGATTCCCAAAGAGGGCGGCCGACGCATCACCGTCAATCGCCTGGAGTTGGAAAGTGCCCTCAGGCGCGTCTCGGTTCTGTCAAAGGACAAGGCGAGTGCCGTCAAGGTGTCGTTCGAATCGGGGAAAATGACGTTGTTCTCCAGCAGTCCGGACTACGGCGAAGCGACGGAAGAACTGCCCGCCCGCTATGAGGGGGAAGCCCACAGCTCCGGGTTTAACGCCCGCTATCTCTTGGACGTGTTTGGCGTCATGGATGGCGAGCAGATCTCGTTGCAGATGGAGACGCCGCTCAGCCCCTGTTTGATCCAAGAATCCGAGAGCCCCGGGTTCAAATGCGTGGTCATGCCGATCAAGATTTGATAGGAACCTGATGTCCGCCGACGAAACCAAGGTCAACCCGAAATCCGACAGCTATAGCGCGGATCAAATCAAGGTCCTCGAGGGCCTGGATGCAGTCCGCAAGCGGCCGGCCATGTATATCGGCAGCACCGGCGTCGATGGACTGCACCATCTGGTCTATGAAGTCGTCGACAACAGCGTCGATGAACACATGGCGGGGTTCGGCGAGTCCATCGACGTCACGATCCACATCGATGGCAGCGTGACGGTCGTTGATAACGGGCGCGGTATTCCCACCGGGATGCATCCCACGCAAAAGAAATCCGCCGCCGAAGTTGCCTTGACCGTCTTGCACGCGGGCGGCAAGTTCGAGCAGGGCGCCTATAGCGTCTCCGGCGGGTTGCACGGGGTGGGGATCTCGGTGGTCAACGCCTTGTCGGAGTGGCTCGAATTGGAGATCTGGCAGGACGGGCAGGTCTTCGAGCAGCGGTACGAACGCGGCAAGCCGGAGGCGCCGTTGAAAAGCACCGGGGTCACGAAGCGCCGCGGCACGAAAGTCCGGTTCAAGCCGGACGGGCAGATTTTTGAAACACTCGAGTTCAGCTTCGACGTCCTGGCCCAGCGCCTCCGCGAACTCGCCTTCTTGAACAAAGGCCTCTCGATTGCGCTGAAAGACGAGCGGAAAGAGCCGGCCAAGGAGCAGACCTTCCTCTACAAGGGCGGCATCGTGTCCTTCGTCGAGCATTTGAACGATGCAAAGACGCCGCTGCACAAGCCGATCTACGTCAAGGTTGAGAAGCCGGAGATGATCCTGGAGGTCGCGCTCCAGTACAACGACAGTTACGCGGAGAACCTGTTTTCCTTCGCCAACAACATCAACACGAAGGAAGGCGGGACACACTTGGTCGGCTTCAAGGCCGCGCTGACCCGCACGATCAACAGCTACGCAAATGCGAACGATTTGCTGAAGAAGGAGACCGAGTCGCTGACCGGAGACGACGTGCGGGAAGGACTCACCGCGGTGGTCAGCGTGAAGGTCCGCAACCCGCAGTTCGAGGGGCAGACCAAGGCGAAGCTCGGCAACAGCGAGGTCAAAGGCGTTGTCGAGACGGCGGTCAACGAGAAGCTTGGGGCCTACTTCGAGGAACATCCACCGGTTGCCCGCAAGATCATCGGTAAGGCGGTCGACGCGGCCAGAGCCCGTGAAGCGGCCCGCAAAGCCAAGGACCTGATCCGGCGCAAGAGCGCACTCGATGGGGGATCGCTTCCCGGCAAACTGGCCGATTGCTCGGAGAAAGATCCGGCGTTGAGTGAGCTGTATATCGTCGAAGGTGATTCAGCCGGCGGTTCGGCGAAGCAGGGACGTGACCGCAAGTTCCAGGCGATCCTGCCGCTCAAAGGCAAGATTTTGAACGTCGAAAAAGCGCGCTTCGATAAGATGCTCACGAGCGACGAAATCCGGACGCTCATCATGGCTCTGGGCACCGGAATCGGCCGCAGACGGGAGGAAGGCGACAAAAGCGACAAAGACGCCTTCGACATCGCCAAGGCACGGTATCACAAGATCATTCTCATGACCGACGCCGATGTGGACGGCAGCCACATCCGCACCCTGTTGCTGACCTTCTTTTTCCGGCAGATGCCGGAGCTGATCGAGCGCGGGTATATCTACATCGCGCAGCCACCGCTCTTCAAAGTGAAGAAGGGCAAGGCCGAGCGTTACCTGAAGGACGAAGGGGCGTTGAACGAGCATCTGGCCGATCTGGCCGTCGAAGACGTCGAACTCTATGTCGAGGGGGCGCAAGGGTTCGTGACCGGGCGACGACTGTTGCCGATTCTCAAAAAGATGATCGCGTTCGAGACGCTACTGGCCCGGCTCAACAAGAAGCCGCACGAAGCGGCGCTGCTGCGGACGTTTGTGGACGAACCGGGACTCGACCGAGAGATGTTGAAGAATCGTGAGGCGTTGTCACGGGCGGTTGCCAACGTGAAGAAGACGCTTCAGCTCGTGTTTCCGAAGCTGGAAGCGGCGATCGAGATTCTGCCCGATGAGGAACACCAGTCGAATAAGATGGTGTGCCGTCTCCAGGCCAACGGCACGTTGCATCAGCTCGACGTGACGCATGAGCTGGTAGGCTCTGCCGATTTCCGTGAACTCCAGAAGCTTGCACCCTCGGCGATCGGGATCGGGCACCTTCCGTACAAGCTTAAAGCCAAAGGGCAGGAACAGCCGTTGCTCTCGACGGCCGAGACGGTCAAGGCGATCCTTGAGATCGGCAAGCAAGGGCTCAGTATCCAGCGGTACAAGGGATTGGGTGAAATGAATCCGGGCCAGTTGTGGGAGACCACCATGGACCCGGAAAAGCGCACGCTGTTGCGGGTGCAACTGGAAGACGTGCCCGGTGTCGACGAAATCTTTACCATCCTCATGGGCGATGAAGTCGAGCCGCGCCGGAACTTTATCCAGACGCATGCCTTAGAAGTGCGGAACCTCGATGTATAGAAGGCGTCATTCGTCAAGCGTCAACCGAGAGAAATCGTCTCTGGATTGCCACGATTGACGAATGACCATTGACGGATGACGAGGAGTTCGGAATGCCCCCCGATGAACGTTTAGGCCAGATCGCGATTGAAGACGAGATGAAGTCGTCGTACCTGGATTACGCGATGAGCGTGATCGTGGGGCGCGCGCTGCCCGACGTCCGTGACGGGCTCAAGCCGGTCCATCGCCGGATTCTGTACGGCATGAACGAGATGGGTCTGGCTTCCAACCGGGCCTACCGCAAATCCGCCAAGATCGTGGGCGAGATCATGGGGAATTATCATCCCCACGGCGACACGGCCATTTACGATACGCTGGTCCGGATGGCGCAGGACTTCAACATGCGCTATCCGCTGGTGGACGGCCAAGGCAACTACGGCTCGATGGACGGCGATTCGCCCGCGGCCATGCGCTATACCGAAGCGCGCATGACCAAGCTGGCAGAAGACATGCTGGCCGACATCGAGAAGGATACGGTCGACTTCGGACCCAACTACGACGACTCACGCCAAGAGCCGCTCGTCCTCCCCACCAAAGTACCCAATCTTCTGATCAACGGGGCAGGCGGCATCGCGGTCGGTTATGCGACCAATATCCCCACGCACAATCTCGGCGAAGTGATCGACGGGCTGCTCCTGCTGTTGGAGAACCCGGAGGCCACGGTGGCGCAGCTCATGGCGAAAATTCCCGGCCCCGATTTTCCAACGGCCGGATTCATCTATGGTCTCGGCGGTATCAAAGAGGCTTATGAGACCGGACGAGGTCTGATCAAGATCCGGGCGAAGGTGGTTGTGGAGACCGATCCTCGTACGGATCGGGACCGGTTGATCGTCACGGAGGTTCCCTACCAAGTCAACAAGGCCAAGTTGATCGAGAAGATTGCCGAGCTGATCCAGGACGACCGCCTGAAGGGCATTTCCGATCTCCGCGACGAATCCTCAGATCGAGAAGGAGTCCGCGTCGTCATTGAACTGAAGCGGAACGAGATCCCCCAGGTCGTGCTGAACAATCTCTATAAGAACACGCAGCTGGAGTCGACCTTCGGCGTCATCATGCTCGCGCTGGTGAACAATCGTCCGGAGGTGCTGACGCTTAAACAGATCTTACGGCATTTCCTCGATCACCGGCGCGAAGTCGTCGTGCGACGGACCGCGTTCGAGCTGAGAAAAGCCGAGGAACGGGCGCATATTCTCGAAGGGCTGAAGATTGCCCTGGATAATCTCGACGCCGTCATTGCGCTCATCCGACGGTCGCAATCTCCCGACGAAGCTCGTGTCGGCCTCATGCGGCAGTTTGGATTGACCGAGATCCAGGCCAACGCGATCCTCGACATGCGGCTCCAGCGATTGACCCAGCTCGAACGCGCGAAGCTCGTCGAGGAATATCAAGCCGTCCTGAAACAGATCGAATACCTCAAGTCGGTGCTGGCAAGCGAGGCGCTGGTGCGCTCGATCATCAAGGACGAACTGACCCAAATCCACGAAGCCTATCGGGATGAGCGCCGGACCCAAATCGTCAAAGAAGAAGGCGAGATCAACATCGAGGACTTGATTGCGGAAGAAGAAGTCGTCGTCACGATTTCGCACGCCGGCTATGTCAAACGCAATGCCGTTTCGCTCTATCGCGCGCAACGCCGTGGCGGCAAGGGCAAGATCGGCATGGGCATCAAGGACGAGGATTTCGTCGTCAACCTGTTCACCGCGTCGACGCACCAGACCTTGTTGTTTTTCACCGATGCCGGCAAGGTCTATTGGCTGAAGGTGCATGAAATCCCGGAAGCCAGCCGGGCAGCCAAAGGCAAAGCGCTGGTGAATTTGCTGGCCCTGGCCGGGAGCGAGAAGGTGACGGCCACGTTGCCGGTGAAAGAATTCCGTGACGATCAGTTCGTCGTGATGGCGACGAAGAACGGACTCGTCAAGAAAACCGAACTGTCGGCCTACAGCAACCCGCGCCAAGGCGGCATCATCGCCCTCGGATTGGAAGAAGGCGACAAGCTGATTGGGGTGCAACTCACCGACGGCCAGCGGGAAATATTGCTGGGGACCAAGCAGGGGATCACGATCCGGTTCGCGGAGGGTGAGGTCCGGTCTATGGGACGCACCGCCTATGGTGTCAAAGGGATCACGCTGGAGGAAGGCAACGAAGTCATCGGCATGGAGACGATCACGCCGGACTCGACCACGTCGATCCTGACCGTCACCGAAGGCGGGTACGGCAAACGGACGCCGGTCGGCGAGTATCGCGTGCAGGGCCGCGGCGGCAAGGGCATCATCAGTGTCAAGACCACGGAGAAGAACGGGCTCGCCGTCGGATTTCTTCAAGTCAGGGACAGCGACCAAATCATGTTGATGGCGGCGCAGGGCAAAGTTCTTCGCTGCAAAGTCGGTGACCTGCGCGAAATTGGCCGCAACACCCAAGGCGTTCGCATCCTCGATCTCGACGGAGACGAAGATCGCGTGGTGGCCGTGGCTAGGCTGGCCGAAACGGGCGAACGGGAAGACTCAGCTCCTGAGGACACCCCCGAGGCCTAACAGGACTGGCTGATCCTCTCTGGTACAAGCACAGGCACGTTCCCCCATGACTCCCTCCGAATCCAAAACGAAGAAGCCCCTGGATATTGTCGTCAAATTCGCGCTCAGTGTGTTTGTGGGATCGTTCGCGCTGATCTGGGGCGGCATGTATCTCAGCCGTCCCGATCGGTCGATTCCTCCCTATACGGTTGGTGCGCAATCAGGCCACCTTGTTACGACGGACGTGCCTCGAGGCACCACCGATGAAGACATTGAATTGCTGGTGAAGCGTTTTCGGAAGGTCAACCATGAGAAACACGATTTCGCCCGCATGAAGATTTATCCCACCACGCCAGGCGATCCCGGCGGTCCGTACAACCAGATCGTGATTTATGTGTTCGATGACCACGGGTGGACAGATCAGGAAGTCCTGGCCAAGTATCTGGGGGGGAATGCCGAAGTCATCAAGGACTATGAACGATCGATGCGGGGCTACTATCGTGTGCTGGACCAGGAGGAAGAGGGAGGCATCGGCCCTCTCTCCAAGAATGGACAGGTGACCACCAAGACGCGGGTTCTCTTCAAAGGCCGCGTGACCGATCCGTTGCCGGTCGAGGCGGAGCCTGTTGAGAGGGGTATCTCGATATCACCTTTGTGAACCGGTCGCGGAGTTCGAGATCTTGGATGCCGATGGTGCGAGAGACGGTATCGGCGTCTATCTGAACCTCGGACAAATTCCCGCCTGGGGAAGCCGCCTCCTCCGCGGATCTCGGCGAGGGAACTTCTCCCACGCGCAGTACGATCTCGCCGATCAGTTCGGTCCCGATGGCATCGCGCAATTTGGCGAGCAGAGTGGGCTTTAAAAAGGTGAGCTGTTGCAGCCACACCGAATTCTGCACGATCAGATACAGTTTCTTGAAACGGATTTGAGCCGGCCAGGTGTGTGACGCGATAGGCTTGCCGATGATGTCGTGCCAGTCGTGCTGGAGGCGCAGCTCCAGCAGTCTGGTTTCGAGGCCGAGCCGTTTGGCAAGACCGGAGAGGATGGTACCGAAAGAATCGAGCGACTTTGCCTTCGCCATGGCATATTCTAGCAGGAAACCTGTCCTGGGATCAGCCATGGGGCGGGAGAGAACCGCCAGATACTGAACGGTCGGCCATACGATGAAAACCAAGGAAGACCCGCAGAAAGTCGTGGCGACGAACCGCAAAGCGTACCACGACTACTTCATCGAGGAGAAATTCGAGGCCGGGATTATGCTCACGGGGACGGAGGTCAAGTCGCTGCGCGACGGACGGGCGAACCTCCAGGACAGCTATGCGAGCGTGAAAGACGGCGAGGCGTTTCTCTATCACTGCCACATCAGCCCGTACAGTCATGGAAACTTGATGAACCATGACCCGCTCAGGGTACGCAAGTTGCTGCTTCACAAGAAAGAAATCCACAAACTGCTCGGAAAAACGCAACAGAAGGGACTGACACTGGTTCCCCTCAAAATTTATTTTTCCGAGCGTGGCAAGGCCAAGGTTGAACTCGGACTCGCGAAGGGCAAGAAGCTCTACGACCGGCGGGATACCATCAAATCCCGTGAAGCCGGCCGAGAAGTCGAACGGGCGATCAAAGAGCGAAAGTGAGGTCCTGTTTCTACGGAGTTGGGCGTGGTTCGTCCGGTTCCGTGGATGAAGCAGTCGCCTTATGTTTGAGCGCGCGGCCCTTCTCCGGTGTCGGGTCGGTGACCAAGCCGTAGACTTCACGGCCTTCGTGCCCCTCAGGCAGATATTCGGTAATCGGCATCCCGTCCTCGCGCACGAACAACAGGCAGTGGCAGTACTTGTAGATCTGCATTTCGTCGCAGGCGCAGATCCATCGGCGGAGTTTCGCTTCGGCTTGTTTATCTTTGTAGAAATTGCACGGACAGAGCGGTTTGCCGAGTTCCTCGACGTGCATCGCCAGGCCTTTGACAACGGCGTCGGTCACGGCGGGGTTGGGATGCATGGCCGTCCCGCTCTTCTCAGCGAACCCCTTGACGAACTTCACGATCTTGTCGAGACTCTCCTGCGTCGGTTCAGCCACTCCTCTGCTCCTCTCATCGGGAGAAAAACTGCGCGAGGGCCTAGTTTACAAGGAGAATTCGCTCCTTTACAATCCGCCTCTTCAATCGGGGTCGGCGGTCACCATGGCGGAGCATTCGACTCAGACAAGATTGAGAGAACGGCTGGCTGCTGAGCTGGGAGCTCCTGTCTCGGACTCCCTCATCGTTCGCTTGGCCGAGGCGCAGGACCGGTCCGATACCGTAGCGGCGGTCCTGACCCTCCTGGATGAATTGGAAGACATCTCGGCCAAGGCGGCCCGCGCGGCTATCGA
Source organism: Nitrospira sp. (assembly GCA_016873455.1). Classification (GTDB taxonomy): domain Bacteria; phylum Nitrospirota; class Nitrospiria; order Nitrospirales; family Nitrospiraceae; genus Nitrospira_D. Next base: position 72,523 of record VGXE01000004.1, read on the forward strand.
AGCGCTTCCCGAATTGGATCGACGCACCGGACTAGCCCCTGTCATCTCGTGGCTCGATCTGGGTATCGCGCTGGCCGAATCCTCCGGTGCTACGGCGCTTAAATACTTCAAAGACAGTCCACTGATTCTGGGCCTGATTGAGGAGTCTTCGTCGCGAACAGCGGTTCTCGCCATGGGGCTCGAACTGGCCGATCAGGATGCGAACGTGACGTTGGAATATCTGCGGGCGGCGCCGCACATGCTGTCCGTCGTCTCGCTCAAGGATCTGCGTCCGTGGCTCGAGATCGGCCTCGAGTTGGTGGCGGCCGATGTGGTGGTCGGGCTCGAATACATTCGCCAGATTCATCATGTAGCAGCCGTACTGCCGGTCAGCGAGGGGCGGACCTGGCTGTCCTTTGCCACCACACTGGTGACGCCGAATACGCTAGGCAAGCCGGACTACATGGCCACCATGGAATTCATGCGGACCAGTCCGGCTATTTTAGGCGACATCGATCATCCGGCCGCTCGCGCGAAGACGCTGTCGGTGGGAGCGCTGTTGGCCGGCCGGTCACCGGAATCCGGAATCGCGTGGCTGGCGGAGTCGCCTCGCCTATTGCGCGCACTTCCGTCGCAGGAATGGCAGCTCAAAGTCTTGCAGTACGGTGCGCTGCTGGCGGAACAAGATTCGGAGGCGGCAACAAGCTATCTCCGGCGCTGTCCAGAAATTATCGGATTGATCGGCGACGGACCTCAGGCCGGATCGCGGTTTGAGACTTGGTTCAACACCGGCATGGACGTACTGGCCTATAGTCCCGAAGGCGCCCGGGCGTACTTCGCCGTGGCATCACAGAAAGCCCTCTCGTCGGTCGAACAGGCGTTGAGCGGCGTGCCGCTGCGGCAGGTGGCGCGGAAGATCGCGCTCTTTGTGCAAGGCCTCTGTGGAACAGACGTGTCCATTACGGCGCTGTCGGATTCCTTGACGGCCTCAACGCCGCGCGCGATCGTCAGCCCGGATGGACGGAGCATGGCGTTGCCTGCGGTGCTGCGCCGGTATCCCACGGCGGAGGAGAACGAGCGGCTCTATCTGGTCATGGCTGCGCACGAAGCGGGCCATGTGGAATTCGGCACCTATCGGCTCACATTGGAAGGCCTTGCCGACGTGATTGACGATGTGCAACAGCGCTATGGCCGTTCGCGAGATGTGAAACCGGAGACGCTGGCATCGCTGCTCCAGCTCTATCCCCACCCGCTTCTGGCGAAGGATCTCTGGACCGTGCTGGAAGATGCGCGCATCGAATTCTTGCTCCAGGCGGAATATCCGGGCCTGCGGCGAGAATTGGCACAGCTGGCGACCGACTCCATCACCCCACGCGATCCTGCCCATGGCTTGACGGTCAAGGAATTGCTCGTCGATTGTCTCTTAAGGCTCTCGACGGGCGAATCGGCCGACTCCGCCGTTCCCCATGCCGTCACAGAAGAAGTCTCCGTGCTGTGGGCCCTGTGCCAGCCTCTGTTCCACACGGCCGCGACGGCAGAACAGGCGGTCCGACTGACTCATGATCTCTACATCACGATGGAAGAACTGTTGGCGCCACGCGGCGACATGATCAGGGTGGACCGAACGGATGACGAGCCGGTAGAGCAGGGGGCGGGACCGTCCTCGGCGGAGTCCATGAACGAGATGTACAGGCCGGTGACCAATTGGGAATACCGTGGCGCGATGCATCCGGAGTTCATCACCAGTGAGCAGGGGCTGACCGAGTCAGATAAAACGCAGGCCAGCGACCAAGACCGGCTACCCGGCAAGACGACTGGACCAGACGGACGAAAGCCGGAAGACGGCGACCATCTCGCCGGTGGACGGTCACTCCCGTCTGTGGTCGACGAATTACTTGCGATTGAGGTAGAGCCGCCGCCGATACCGGAATCGATGGTCCATGAGGAACGGACTATCCGTTATCCTGAATGGGATCATATGATTCAGGATTACAGGATGCATTGGTGCCAGGTGATTGAACGGTCGGCGGAGGCTGGTTCTGACGATAGTGTCGGAGCGAGCCTGGCGGCGCATCGGAGCGCCCTGCGGTCGCTTCGCAGGTTTTTCGAGGGTCTGCGCCCTCCGGCATTCCGACGCGTTGCGGGACAAGTCGACGGAGAAGAGCTGGACATCGATGCCGTGGTGCAACACGCGGCGGAGTGCCGGGCTGGTCTGGAGGGAAGCGAGCGTGTGTACAGCCGGCGGGAAAAGCGGGAACGCGATGTGGCCGTGGCATTTCTCGTCGACGTCAGCGGCTCAACGAGCCGGCAGCTTGAGGGTGGGCGCCGGGTGATCGATGTGGAAAAGGAAAGTCTGGTCCTGCTCTGTGAAGCGCTGGAGGCCGTTGGCGATCAATACGGGCTCTTTGCCTATTCAGGGCAAGGCCGTTCCTCCGTCGACTTTCTCACGATCAAGGATTTCGACGACCGGTTAGGGGCCGCGACGGCCCACCGGCTAGGCGGACTGGTTCCCCGGCGACAGAATCGGGATGGCGCGGCCATTCGCCATGCCTCCGCCAAACTGATGGCGCGAGAGGCCAAGACCCGCATGTTGATCCTTCTCAGTGACGGCCGGCCGCTGGACGACGGGTATAAGGACGATTATGCCCTGGAAGATACGAAGAAGGCACTCCGAGAGGCGAGACAGCAGTACATCCATCCGTTTTGTGTGACCATCGACCGGGAAGCGGATGCCTATGTGCGCCGCATGTACGGCGATGTCCGATTCGCGGTCCTTGACCGAGCGGAATCCTTGCCGGCGAAGTTGCCGAGGATCTATCAGCGGCTGACGGCATAGAAGATGTGAGGCGTGAAAGGTGAAAGGTAAGAAGTGAGAAGGAAGAGGGGCGAGGATCGATGACCGGAACATCTGAACGACCGACGGTTCCGCCGTGGCTCTACAAGTTGTTTACCGGCCACCAGTACCCCTACGTCCGGCGCCTGGCGAAGTTTGCCCAGCCGGTGAAGCCGGGAGAAGATCGTCCGGAGCCTACCAAGGACATGATTGAGGCTAAGTTTTGGGAGGTCTATCCTCGGTGTCGCGCGAAGGTGCTGCAAGAAGTGAAGGAAGGCATGATCGTGGTGTTTCACGATCTGGGGGAGTATCCGGCCGGCGGCTACCAGGCGCTGGTCGACAATCCCGAAGAGTTCCTGGCAAAAACCTACGGCAAGAAGAAGATCAAGGTGAATTTCTACGACGACGAGAATTTCGTCTGCACGATCAATTTCAAAGTCGCGGGCTGGACGGAACATGGACATGCGTGAAGGGTTAGAAGTGAGGCGTAAGGGGATTGCGCGCTTCACGCTTCACGTTTCACGATTCACGAGGTGACGAAGATGAAACGGCCGAAAATCACGGTGGTGGGGGCAGGGAATGTCGGAGGCACGACGGCACAGCGCTTGGCCGAGAAAGACGCCTACGACGTCGTGTTGGTCGATATTGTAGAGGGGGTGCCGCAAGGCAAGGCCCTCGATATTTCACAGGCCGGACCGGTGTGTGGGTACAGCACCCGCGTGATCGGCACCAACGGCTATGTCGAGACCGCCGGCTCCTCGGTCGCCGTCATTACGTCCGGCATCCCGCGCAAGCCCGGTATGAGCCGAGACGAGTTGCTGGCCACTAATGCGAAGATCGTCAAATCCGTTGTCTCGGAATTAGTCTCCCGCTCGCCGGACATCATCTTGATTCTGGTCACAAACCCGCTCGATGCCATGGTCCATGTGGCGCGCCTCGTCAGCGGGCTGCCCAAGTCCCGGGTCATCGGCATGGGGGGCATATTGGATTCCGCCAGGATGCGCTCGTTCATCGCGGCCGAGCTGAACGTGCCGGGGCCGGATGTGGAAGCCATGGTGCTGGGCGGACACGGCGACACGATGGTGCCGCTTCCGCGCTACACCACGGTCAAAGGCAAGCCGATTTCATCCCTGATGTCGAAAGACAAGCTCGACGCGATCATTCAGCGGACGCGTGACGGCGGCGCCGAGATCGTCGGCCTGCTGAAAACCGGCAGCGCCTTCTATGCCCCGTCGGCCTCGGCGGTGGACATGGTCGAGGCAATTCACAAGGATCAAAAGCGGGTGCTCCCCTGCTCGGTGCTCTGCGAGGGCGAGTACGGATTGAAAGACGTGATCGTGGGCGTACCAGTCAGGATCGGACGGGCCGGCATGGAGCAAGTTGTGGAGTACGAGCTGACGGCGGAGGAGCGGACAGCGTTGGAAGCGTCGGCCAACGCCGTACGCGAGCTCTGTGCCGCGGTCGATCGGCTCATGGCATAAGACGGTCACTGATCACGCGTCATCAGTCATGAGAGAAAAGCGCGATCCTGTGCCCCTGTCACCAATGACAAGTGACCGATGACCGGCCTTGCATGCTTGACAAGAACGCTGGCGCTCACGTACACCAATCGACGCACTGGTGTACTGAATAGGGAGGCCGTATGAAATTTCTTGAAGATCCGATGCAGACGATGGGGGTGGGATTTGGCCTTACCGTCGTCTTGATCATGATATATCTCGGGTTAACGGGCATTGGCGCAGGGGAGGCCGACTGGGGCCAGATGATCCTGCGCTGGGTGCATTTCCTGGCTGGGATCACCTGGATCGGGCTGTTGTATTTCTTCAACCTGATCAATGCCTCGTTCTTGAAGAGCCTGGATGGGCCAACCAAGAATATTGTGATCCCCAAGCTGATGCCGGCTGCACTCAACTGGTTCCGGCATGGGGCCACCGTGACCGTGGTGGCGGGTATCTTGTTATACGGACATATGTATCACAAGGGTGGCACAGGGGCCGTGGCCTTGGCGATCGGTGGACTGCTCGGCATCATCATGATGGGCAATGTCCATGGCATCATCTGGCCGAACCAGAAGAAGATCATTGCCGCCGTCACCGCGGCAGCGCAGGGGACTCCGGCCCCGCCAGAAATGGCACAATGGGGACGGACGGCTTTGCTGGCTTCGCGTGTAAACTTCATGCTGTCGATTCCCATGTTGTTCTTCATGGGAGCCGGCAGCCATTTCCGCTAAATGTCCGCGGTGTGCCGGTGGGTCATCCCACCGGCACACAGGTTTCTCGCCTGCCCCTCTATACCCACATACAATAGGTCCCCTAGTCCTAACTGCTTGAGATTCAGGCCCATTCCAGCGCAGTTGCCTTGACGGATAGCAAGACAGAGCCGTATAGTACGAACTTCTTATTTCTGAGGATTCACGCGAGACGGACTATGCCGACTGCTGCAGAGCCACGACTTGTCCAGCAACTTGAGGGCGCCCCTTGGGAGATCGATGGCTATCTCAAGGTTGGGGGGTATGAAGCCTGGACACGGTGCATCAAGGAGTGGAAGGCCTCCCAGGTCGTCGATGAATTGAAGAAATCAGGGCTTCGCGGGCGTGGCGGAGCGGGATTTCCAACCGGAATCAAATGGGACAAGGTCCTCAATCACCGGGTACCGGAACACTATTTTGTGTGCAATGCGGGGGAACACGAACCAGGGACGTTCAAGGACCGGCACTTGCTGAAGACCCTGCCGCATCAATTGATCGAGGGTTGCCTGATTGCGTCCCATACGGTCCAAGCCAAGGCCTCGTTCATCTACGTGAACCATGAGTACCATGAAGAGCGGGAGAATCTGAAGAAGGCGATTGCGCAGGCGCGACAACGGGGATTTCTCGGCAAGAACGTGCTGGGCAGCGGCTTCGACATCGAGTTGCAAGTCTTCGAAGGCCACGGCAGTTATGTTGCGGGTGAAGAGACCGCCATGCTGGAATCGATGCAAGGCAGGCCGGCCATGCCACGGCAGAAACCGCCGTTTTATCCGACGGACTTCGGCCTCTATGGCAAGCCGACCTTGGTGAATAATGTCGAGACGCTGTGCAATATCCCGCGCATCCTCCATAAGGGGGCGGCCTGGTTCACGCAAGCGGGAACGGAAAAGTGTCCCGGCACGATGATGTTTTCGTTGAGCGGAGCGGTCAACCGGCCTGGTGTCTATGAAATGCCGATGGGCGTGACCATTCGGAATTTGATCGAGCAATGCGGAGGCGGGGTGCCCGGAGGCCGGAAGATTAAAGCAGTGTTCCCAGGTGGTCCGGCCTTTTCGATGGTGACAGCCGACCAGCTCGATCTGCCGATGGACTTTGATTCATTGAAGAAGGCCGGAACAGGGTTGGGCTCGGCTGGTGTCATTGTCGTGGACGATGCGACCTGCATGGTGGCGAAGACGTTGCACTTCTCGAATTTTTTCAAGCACGAAAGCTGCGGTCAATGTCCTCCCTGCCGGATGGGCACTATCAATCTGGCGGCCCTGATGACCAAGATCGAAGAAGGCCAGGGCACGCAAAAAGATCTCGACAGCCTGCTCCAGCTCTGCGGATTCGTCAAAGGCACGGGCTACTGCACGTTAGTCACGGGGGCGTCGGTCCTGGTGCAGAGCAGTCTGAAACTGTTCCGCCATGAGTATGAGGACCATATTCGCTTGCAACGCTGTCCCTATCCATCGACGCCGGTTCGTGCAGGAGCCCATTCCTAGGGAGAGGACGATGCCGCGGGTGACCTTTCTGCATTACGGGGAAACGAGCGGAGACGTGGACATGAATCTCTCGTTGCTGGAGGCGGCTAAATCACTTGGGCTTCCCCTGAATCATGATTGCGGGGGCAACGCCTCTTGCACCACCTGCCGAGTGGAGGTTCAGGCCGGCCTGGATCAGCTCTCGGAGATCGATTTTGACGAGCAGGACCTCCTCGATCGGGAAGCCTTGAGCGAGCCCAGGCATCGGTTGGCCTGCCAAGCACGCGTGCTGGGGGATGTCATCGTGCGCGTACCGGGGAGCAAATGGGAAACCCCGAGGCCGGAAACGGCAGAAACCCAGGGAGTTGATATTCGCTAGAGAGGTGTTACACTAAGCCATTCCAGAACGTAAGTCGCGGATCTGGAAACATAGGAGGACAACGATGGTTACGATTACGGCGGTGGCGGAACAGAAGATTAAGGACTTGATGGCGGAAGAGCAGGATGTGGTCGGATTGCGGGTGTATGTCCGAGGCGGTGGCTGCCATGGCTATCAATACGGCATGGCGTTTGAATCGAAAATGGCCGAGGATGACACGGTCATCGAATTCGGCAACGTCAAGGTCATCATGGATTCTCAGAGCGCGCCGTTGTTGCAAGGCGCGGAAGTCGATTACGTGGACAGCGTGCAGGGATCGGGGTTCTCCATCAAGAATCCCCAAGCCAAAACGACCTGCGGCTGCGGGAGTTCCTTCAGCTCGTAACTAGCGCCCATAGGGCATGAATCACGAAGCCAGGGTTGCTCGGCGAAGGAGTGACACTGGCTTTCGTCCTTTCAGAAGCATGAGAGTTCCATGTCCCCAGTGACCGTGACAAGGCGCTATCGGTTTTGCGCCGCCCATCGGCTTCACACCGACCATCTCACGTCCGAAGAGAACCGGATCGTCTTCGGGAAATGCAATAATGCAAATGGCCATGGCCACAACTATGTGGTGCTGGTCACGGTGGAGAGCGACGTGAACGGCGGTGTGGTCGATTTGGAACAGCTCGATCGTCTCGTGAATGACACGGTCGTCCGGCGGTTCGACCATCATGATCTGAATGGCGATCCGGAATTTGCCCGATGCACGACCACCGGGGAAAATCTCGTGAAACTGATCTGGGAGTTGCTGGAGCCGAAGCTGCCGAATCAGCGGCTCGCCAAGGTCGGCGTGATCGAGACGCGGGACAACTACTTCGAATACGCGGGCTCGGCGCAGCCGGCAGGAGGATCACGTGGCTAAACGAGGGCGGACGGAACGACGGGGGCCGGTCGAAGATGTTGGCGGGAGCGGGCAGCCGGCGGACGTACAGGCCTTGCAGTCACTCGTCACGCAGATGCTGCTGGCCCTCGGCGAGAAGCCCGACCGAAACGGCTTGATCAAGACGCCCGAACGGGTCGCCAAAGCACTCGCCTTCATGACCCAGGGCTATCAGCGCAACATCGACCATCTCTTAAACGGTGCGCTGTTTCCGATCGAGTACGACGAGATGGTCATCGTGAAAGACATCGACTTCTTCAGCATGTGCGAACATCATCTGCTGCCGTTCTTCGGCAAGGTGCACGTCGGTTACCTGCCCAACAAGAAGGTTGTGGGGTTGAGCAAGATCCCGCGGATCGTCGACACCTTTGCACGGCGGCTGCAAGTCCAGGAGCGGTTGACGGTTCAAATCGCCGAAACCTTGAGCCAGAAATTGAACGCAAACGGCGTCGGCGTGGTCGTCGAAGCGCGGCATCTCTGCATGATGATGCGCGGCGTGGAGAAGCAGAACACCGTAGCGGTCACCAGCTCGATGCTGGGGACCTTTCGGAGTCAACTACAAACCCGCCAAGAATTTTTAAAGTTGATTCGCCGGGGCAGCGTCGGCGATTCGGAGTGAGGGCGGCGCAGTATCCTGTCAGGCAACCCGTTTCCCTGCCACATCTTCGGCAAACGCCCTGACGATCTCCAAGAACTGGTCAGGCTGTTCCATGTTCGCGAGATGTGCGGCGCCGGGGATGATGGACAGGCGGGCACCGGGAATTCGATCGGCCATGAGTTCGGCGTCGGACAGCGGGGTGGCGTGATCCCGTTCGCCGACGATGATCTGAGTGGGACAGGCGATCTGGTTCAAGAATGGAATCGAATCAGCCCGCTCGGCCATTGCCATCAAATCTCCCGCGATTCCACTGATCTGATTCCCCTCAATCATGGCTCGAACCGTTCGCACCAGCTCCGGATTCGCATTGATTGATGCCGGGCTCAGCAATTTCGGGATCATGAGGTCGGCGATCGCGCCCGGTCCCTTCTTATAAGCAACCTGTGCCATCTCAAACCGCGCTCGTTTTCCTTCATCGGTATCGGCCTGCGCCTTCGTGTCGGCCAGCACGAGTCCCTTCACACGATCGGCATACTTTCGATAGAACGCGAACAGGATATAGCCCCCCATGGAGAGTCCGACGAAGACCGCCTGCTGGATCGAGAGGTGATCGAGCACACCTCGAACATCATCGGCAGCTTGGTCGAGCGTGTAACGCCAGAGTGGGGCATCTGATTCACCATGGCCCCTGAGGTCGACGGTGACGACGCGGAACTGCGACGAGAGCGCCTGTTCCTGCGAGGCCCACATGGTGCGGTTCAACGGAAAGGCGTGGAGAAACACCAGCGGCACACCAGCGCCCCTGTCGCTGTACGCTAACGTGACGCCGTTCACCTGAACCTTCATGACTCCTCCAGTGTGGAGCCCTTCGTACCATTGGCTTTGGGCAGCGTCAAGATCGGAGAGGGCTTGTTTGCGCCGACAAGGATGAGGCGTATAGAATCTCGCACGACTGTGAGGACCTCCATGACCACCCCCCGTGACGCGGTTCCAGACCTGTTCACTGCTCCTCTTGAGAAGAAGGCTGTTGACGCGCCGTTGGCCGAGCGGATGAGGCCCACCACATTCGAGGACTTCGTCGGCCAAGACGATATCACGGCGCCGGACCGGCCGCTACGACGGGCAATCGAGACCGACCGACTCTCGTCCGTTATCTTTTGGGGGCCGCCCGGTTCAGGCAAGACTACATTGGCGCATCTGATCGCCGGTCACACCAAGGCGCACTTTGTTTCGTTCTCCGCAGTCACGAGTGGGGTGCCGGAGTTGCGCGCGATCATCAAGGCGGCTGAACAGCGGCGAAGTCTCCAGGGTCAACGGACGATCTTGTTCGTCGATGAAATTCACCGCTTCAACAAGGCGCAGCAGGATGCCTTTCTCCCCCATGTTGAACGAGGAACCGTAATTCTTGTGGGGGCAACCACGGAGAATCCTTCCTTCGAAGTGATCAGTCCGCTGCTCTCCCGCTCCCTCGTCATCGTGTTGAAACCGCTGTCGGACGAGGCACTGGGTCATGTTCTTGATCGCGCGCTTATGGATCGCGAGCGGGGGTTTGGAACCTGGAACGTCCGGTTCACGCAGGATGCCAGACAACGGCTGATGGCATTCGGGAACGGCGACGCGAGGGCGTTGCTGACCTCGTTGGAATTCGTCGTGCTGCAGACGCCTGTCGATCACAACGGCGCAAGATCGATCGACGAGGCGGCTGTGGACGCGGGTTTGGGCAAGCAAGCGCTTCGCTATGACAAGTCTGGAGAAGAACATTACAACGTCATTTCCGCCTACATCAAAAGTCTGCGTGATTCCGATCCGAACGGGGCACTCTATTGGTTGGCCCGCATGCTGGAGTCTGGAGAGGATCCCAAATTTATTGCCAGGCGGATGGTCATTTTCGCATCGGAAGACATCGGCAATGCCGATCCCCTGGCCATCGTCGTGGCCATGTCCGTGGCCCAGGCCGTGCAATTCGTGGGACTACCAGAGGCTCAAATCAACCTCGCGCAGGGGACGACCTACCTCGCTTCGCGGCCCAAAGACAACGCCTCGTACGTCGGACTGTTAGAGGCGCTTCAAGATGCAAAAACCCATGGAAATCTTGGGGTTCCGCTCCATCTCCGCAACGCGGTGACCTCACTCATGAAGGGGTTGGGATATGGCCAGGGGTACCGCTATGTCCATGACGATCCGCAATCCCAAACCGAGCAAGCCCATCTGCCAGAGCCCTTGAAAGGCCGGCACTATTACCGCCCCAAAGGTCAGCGAGAAGCCTGATTTTTGTTGGTTTACAATCTCGTCTAATCGGTTATACTTAGACCGTATGAAACGAGGGGAACCCAAACCATCGTCCACTGCGTTAGCGGCAGGTGAACGGCGGAAATTTGTCCGTGCCACGCTGGTGGGGTCCGCGTTAGTCTCTCCGAAAAACGGAGGTCGGGCCAGTACGGCTGTGCTCGATAATGTCAATAAGATCGGCGCCGGTCTTCATATGAAAGAGCGTCTTACTCCCAATGAACGAGTGACGGTGTCGCTCGCCTTTCTGGACTCAGATCGCGTCGAACAGCAAGAAAAACTCGAGGGGACCGTCGCCTGGATTAAGCCGTGGGAGAAAAAAGGGTTCTTGATCGGCGTGGTGTGGGACGAACTCGTGACGAAAGAGCAGAACCGCTGGTTATATTACTATCTCGAAGAAACCCTCAAAGCATCAGTTTAACGCAACGCGCCGAGCTTCTGTTTCACCTCTTCTAATTCGGCCGACAGGGATTCCCAGCGGGCCGTCATCCGTTCCAGGTCTCGTTTCCAGCCGTCGTGCTCCTGATGGAGGGTCGTCCACTTCCCAAATTCATTGTAGAGCGCCGGGTCCGCCAGTTCGATCTCTCTCGCTTTGACTTTGCTTTCGAGTTCCGCGATATCCGATTCAGCCCGCGCGACTTGCTTGTCCAGCCGGGCCTGCGTCTTTGTCAGGTCGCGCCGGTCGCCGCCCGATTCTTTGGGTGGGGCCGTAACCTGTTGGACCATGGCCTTTGTGGGAGCTGACGGCTTGCCTTGCGGTTTGCCATCCAACTCGTCTTTGGTCTCCTTGATCGACTCGAACTCCTGCGCTTTCTTCCAGAGGTAGTATTCGTAATCGCCGATAAAGTTGCGAGCGCGCCCGTCTTCGATCTCCACCACGCGGGTGGCGATTCTCGAGAGGAAGGTTGGGTCGTGGGAAATGAAGACGATCGTGCCAGGAAACTCGACCAACGCATCGGTGAGCACATCGACTGACGCCGGATCCAAGTGGTTCGTCGGCTCATCAAGGAGCAGGGTATTCGCCGGTTCGACCAGCATACGGGCCAACGCCACCCGGTTCCGTTCCCCTCCGCTGAGGGCCTTGATGAACTTCTTCTGCTCCTGGCCGGTGAAGAGGAACGCCCCGGCGATGCCGCGCAGGAAATTCATCTCCGCATGCTTGGTCACCTCTTCGAGCGATTCGAGGATCGTGTGCTCGGGGTTCAACGTTTCCGCCTGATGCTGTGCGAAGTAGTGCAGGGTCACACCGTGTCCCACGGTGCGCTTGCCCGTATCCGGCTGGAGTACGCCGGCGAGCATCTTCAAGAGCGTGCTTTTCCCCGCGCCGTTTTCTCCGACCAGAGCGATGCGCTGACCGCGTTCCACGGCAAAGTCGAGCGATTCATACACGACCTTTTCGCCATAGCGCTTGGCCATCCCGGCGAGATCCAGCACCTCGCGGCCGCTGGTCGATGGGAGCGGGAACCGGAACTTCACCCGCTTCGGATCGCGTTGAAGCTCGATGCGTTTGACCTTGTCGAGCTGCTTGATGCGCGACTGGACCTGGCTGGCCTTGTTGGCCTGATACCGGAAGCGGTCGACGAACTTCTGTACGCGCGCGATCTCTTTGGACTGCCGGGTCGCCGATGCCTGGAGCTGCGCATCCTTTTCTTCTTTCAGTTTTTGGAAGAGGGAATAATTGCCCCGATATTCTTCGATCTTGTGATGCCGCAGCTCCCAGATGTGTGTGACGACACGGTCGAGGAAGGCGGTATCATGGCTGATGATCAGCAGCGTCATGTCCGAATCGAGGAGAAACTGTTCGAACCAGCGTTGCGTCGGCTTGTCCAAATGGTTGGTCGGTTCGTCGAGCATGAGCACGTCGGGGTTCGAGAGCAGCAGGTGTGCCAGCGCCACACGCATCCGATAGCCGCCGGACAGATTTTCCACGGGACGTCCGAAATCGACCTCGGTAAATCCCAGCCCCATCAAGATGCGCTTGGCTTCATGTTCAGGGAACTCGTCGCGATGCGCCGCGTCGAGTACGGTCTTCCCCGTGATGGTTTCGAGTTCCTGCGGGAGATAGCCGATCCGGAGGCGGGGCCGTTTGCGGATGGAGCCCTTGTCGGGCGACTCTTCTCCCAGGATCATGCGGAAGAGCGTGGTCTTGCCCGCCCCATTCGGTCCGACCAGGCCGACCCGAGAGTTCGGGCGGAGATGGGCGGACGCCCCGTCGAGCAGGACTTTGGTGGAGTATTGTTTACTGACGGATTCAATTTGGAGCATGAGCACACACCTTCCCGGTGAAAATAGTTCGGTAGACCGGAGTCAACGACAAGTCGTTAGGAGCTAGCAGGTGGGAAGACGGGGCAGCCGAAGGAAATTGAACTTGATCGATAGGTGAAGAGCGAGCATCAAACAATCCTAAAGACTAAACCTGAGATTACGACTGCTGAAAACACTTCCAAACTTGAACAGAGCCCCTCGACAGTGCTCGGGGCACCATTCGACTCGCGTCGGAGTGCGCCGACTGACTGTTAGAAGGCCCGCCATGAGCGAGCGGGGAACCGCTCGTCAGAGCAGTTCCCCGCGAGTCGAATGGTGGAGCTGGCCGGGATTGAACCGGCGACCTCGTGAATGCCATTCACGCGCGCTCCCAACTGCGCTACAGCCCCACTCGAAGGCGTTGATCACCTAACTCCGCGAGAATCGGGGCATGCTAACACGCAGGTCTGGGCCAGTCAAGAAACCCACGCGCCCGCTATCGCTGAAAACCCGCGCTCAATCTGCAGAAAGCGCCACTGGTTCGGAACGGCGCCCGAGGCTTAGACTGCCAGCTGCTTGACAAAGACGAAGGGGGAATCCTACCATGCCCCCCTCGGCTCTGATCGCCCAGTCGGGTCAGAGCCATTTTTTCGTGTCGCCGCGGAGCAAGACGGTCCAACAATGGGTAATCTCGTCATTATCGGCGTCCAGTGGGGCGATGAAGGCAAGGGCAAGATCGTCGATATCTTGGCCAAAGACGCCGATATCGTGGTCCGCTACCAAGGCGGGTCCAATGCCGGGCATACGGTCATCAATGAGCGGGGGACCTACATTTTTCATCTCATTCCGTCCGGCATTTTGTACCGCGGGACCACCTGCGTGATCGGCAACGGGGTTGTGGTGGATCCGGGCGCCTTGATCGAAGAAATGGATCAGCTCCAGACCAAGGGTATCGCCATCGGCAAGAACTTCGCCGTCAGCCGGCGCGCGCACTTGATTTTGCCCTATCATAAGGCGATCGATCGAGCGTCAGAACAGTCCAAGGGCTCTCGGAAGATCGGCACCACCGGCAGAGGTATCGGGCCGTCGTATGCCGACAAGATGGCGCGGATCGGCATCCGGGTGGGTGATCTCCTGAATCCCTCCTTGTTCAGGAAGAAGCTGGAAGAAAATCTGGGCGAGATGAATTGGTTTCTAGAAAAGTTCCACAAAGTTGAGACGTTTCAGCTCGACAAAGTCTTCGACCAGTACATGGGCTATACCGAGCGGCTCAAAAGCCACATCGCCGATACGACCGTCTTGTTGAATCGCGCGATCGAGAAGAACAAGACGGTGTTGTTCGAAGGCGCGCAGGGCACGCACCTGGATGTGGATTTCGGAACGTATCCGTATGTCACCTCCTCCAGTGCCTCAGCGGGCGGGGCATGCACGGGAACCGGTGTGGGCCCCACGATGATTGATGCCGTCCTGGGCATTGCGAAGGCCTATACCACCCGAGTGGGCAGCGGGCCGTTTCCGAGTGAGCTGACCGACGAGGTGGGGAAGGGGTTGCAAGAACGGGGGCGCGAATTCGGATCAACCACCGGGCGGGCAAGACGGTGCGGTTGGTTCGATGCCGTCGTCGTCCGTCATGCCACGCGCGTCAACGGACTGACGTCGCTGGCCGTGACCAAGCTGGACGTCCTCGATGGCTGCAAGGAACTGAAACTCTGCACCGGATACAAGCACGGAGGCACGCTCTACAAGGACATGCCGTCGGATCTCGATGTGTTGAGCAATTGTGAACCGGTCTATCAACGGATGAAAGGTTGGACCA
>VGXE01000005.1 GCA_016873455.1 Nitrospira sp.
CCGCGCACCAGGGATTGGCACGCTATCTGACGTTCTACAACGAGACCCGGCCGCATCAGGCCCTTGACGGCCAGACGCCGGACCAGGTGTACTATGACCATCTGACGACACGGCAGACCGCCGCGTAATCAGCTATCCGCCAGGCGCCACTTAAGAATGGGCCGATACTGTCCAACCAACCGGAGCCACCTCTAAGAAGGCCTGGCCGTCTGGTCGAAACCCAGAATCTTTTGAAGCGCGTGAAAATCTTTCTCCACCGGACAGGCAAAGTCCCGGCTCCACTCCCACCAGGACCCAGGATAATTTTTGACCGTCCGATACCCCGCGAGTTTGAGAATAACGTACAGCCACGCTGCTCGCACACCGCCGGTACAATAACAGATCACCTCCTGATCGCCCCTGATGCCTTTGTCCTCCAACATCTCCCTGATCACATCCACATCCTTGACCGTCGCATCCTTGTTCAAGAATCCATTCCAGGCCACATGGATGGCCGACGGGATATGCCCGGGCCTTGGAATGCCCGGCACTTCCTTTCCCACATATTCTTCCAAACTCCGTGCATCCACGATGGCGGTGTGGTCATGGGAGGCTCGCACAATCAGCTTTAAGTCGTCCTTGGAAATCGCAAGGGTTTTCACAGGTTGCGCATTGAAATTGCCGATAACTGGTGACACCTGGCCATGCTCGAAGGGGCGGCGTTCAGCCGTCCACTTGACCCATCCGCCATCCAAAATCCGCAGATGCTGGTGGCCCAAGTATTCCAACATCCAGAACATCCGCCCTTCGTCCCCCCAGTTATCGAAGGGATTGGAGTAGATCACGACCTCGCTCTCATTGCTGATGCCGAGCGTGCGCAAATGCCGTTCGATCTGGCCAACATCAGGATTCAGCAACCCCTTCGGCACTGCATCGGGGTCGCTGTACTCATGCCACGTCGTATGCACGGCGCCCGGAATATGTCCGCCGAATTCATAGGCCGCCCGGCCACGCACATCGATCACCACGAGGCCTGGCGAACCCAATCGACTGTGCAATGTGTCCGTATCAATCAAGAGTGGGTGCTTCATAGCTATTCCTTCTTACCAGCGATGGCGATCAGGTTCGTCAACCGCCATCATGCATTCAAGAGAGCCTGAATGTGTGTATCAACGGACGCGGCGAGCGCAGTCAGATTATATCCACCTTCCAGCGACGACAAGATGCGGCTCTTCGCATGGCGCTGAGCAATCCCCGCGACGATCGTCGTCAGATCCGCATACCCCGCTTCCGTCAGCCCCATACTGGCCAACGGATCGTCCTTGTGTGCGTCGAATCCAGCGGAGACGATCACAAATTCTGGCTTGAATGCATCGGCCGCCGGCACGAGCGCCTTGAAAAAGATTGCGCGATACTCGTCGTCGCCCTCGCCGGCTTCCATCGGCACATTGATCGTGTATCCCTCACCGGCTCCCCGGCCTCGTTCGTCGTCCCTCCCGGTACCGGGATAGTGGGGGTACTGGTGCGTGCTGAAAAATAGGACGGAGGGATCGTCCTCAAAACTGTGTTGTGTCCCGTTGCCATGGTGCACGTCCCAATCGACAATTAATACTTTGGAAAGCCCGTACTTTTTCTGCACATAGCGCGCGGCAATGGCCACATTGTTGAACAGACAAAACCCCATGGCCCGGCTAGCCTCGGCATGGTGACCCGGCGGCCGCACGGCACAAAATACGTGATCGACCTGCCCGGCCATGATGGCATCGACCCCGGCCAGTACGCCGCCCGCAGCCAGATACGCGGCATCGAGGGAACCAGACGACATGGACGTATCGGGATCGAGAGAGACACGGCCGCTCGTCGGCGCATGCCGCTTCAGCGAGGCGACATAACTGGGCGTATGAACTTGCGTAATCCATTCATCCTCAGATTTTCTCGGCTCGATCCTGGTCAGGCGAGCCATGGTCCCACTCTGCTCCAACTGTTGCATGATCGCCCGCAGCCTGTTGGGCGACTCCGGATGCCCAACTCCCATGTCATGTGCCAAATAGGCGGGATGATAGACCAGACCGGTGGTTCCCATGAATGAATCCAGTGATCGGTGATGCGTGATGAGGTGATCAGTGATGATGAAGGGAACACTTTCCTCACCTCATCACTCACCACATATCACCCATCACACGTTGGCAGATTAGCACGCAGAAAACGCCATAGACAATGTGGGCCGGCGCTGCTATCGTTTGCAGCCACAGGGGGAGCTCCAATGCCGAATCCACGAATCGAACCGCTCAAAAAGATCCTTGCCATGGACCCGAACGACGACGTCGCCTGGTTTGGCCTCGGCAAAGCGTACCTGGACGACGGCAATTTCGAGGAGGCCGCTACCGCGTTGCGGCAATGTGTCACGGTCAAGCCCACCTACTCCGCCGCCTACTTTGCATTGGCGCAAGCGCTCCAGAAGCTCAACCGCCTTGACGAATGCCGTACCGTCTGCGCCACTGGCATCGACATCTCGACCAAGAACGGCGACGCCATGGTCACCAAGAATTTAGAAGCCCTGAAGAGTTCCCTCCCACAGTGACATCCCGCCGATCACCACCCTCACCGTTCGCGCTTCCCACGTGGGCAATCCGTCTTGCGCGGATCCACACCCAGCCGCTCAACACAGACCAGGAGCGTATGCGCTTTGTCGTCGACTTAACGGCAACGAATGTCGAGAAAAGAACCGGCGGCCCGTTCGGTGCCGCGGTGTTCGAACGCCGCACAGGCCGACTTGTCGCGATTGGCGTCAACCTCGTTGAATCGGCCCGCTGTTCTCATGCCCACGCTGAAATGGTCGCCCTCGCGAACGCCCAACACACGCTCGGAAATTTTGACCTTGGTGCTGAGGGTTTGCCTCAGCATGAGCTCGTGAGCAGCTGCGAGCCCTGCGCGATGTGTTATGGGGCGATCCCCTGGTCCGGCGTCAGGCGCCTGGTGTGCGGCGCCCGCGCCAGTGACGCGGAAGCGATTGGGTTTGATGAAGGGGCTAAACCGAAGCACTGGGTGGGGGAACTGAACAAACGAGGTATCTCCGTTGTCCGCGATCTCTGCCGACAAGAAGCCGCCGCCGTCCTTCAGCACTATACGGCTATCGGCGGCGCCATCTATGGCACCAGCCGGATCCGATAAGACGCTCCTGACCTCCCGATACAGTAACAGATCTTCCGGACAGATTGCGGGCCAACGGGCTTTCTTGGGCGAAACCATCCCAAGATTCACGCGACGGCAGAACCACCTTCGTCGTTCGAAGGTGGACCAAAACCATCCGGTTGCCGCTTGGCAACTTCCTCGTACATATCGTCAAGCCAGCGGCCGGCACACCCAAGCACTTCCCGCACCAGCGGCTCCGGCTGACCGGTCCGCTTGATGGTCCATTGCGACACATACTCCATGAGGGCATCCCGTTCAAATGGCCGGCTGGACTGCGTGGCCAACATCGCCAGTTCGCCCAAGCCGGTCTTCAGAATCTCAGCGACCGTGTCCCGGCCATAGGATGTGCTGGCGGTCACGTATTGAATGGCACGATTGATTTCTTGGTCGGTCATGGCGGTGATGTTGAAAACCTGTCACATTCCTGGGATCTCCGTCAATGCAGTCGACTCGGTCGGTCTACGCACCACATTTTTCTCTTCTCCACAACATGGCCGATGGTATGATCGGCTCATCATCCGATTCACCCCTCAAGGAGTATCCAATGGCCGGAAAGAGCCGCACACAACGTACCACGACACGCAGCCGTTCAACGTTTTCCGATCGGTGGGACCTCACCCAGCTGGTCAAAGACCCGGCCGTCGACATCGACTCCTTGTTAGCCGATCTCGAATCGAAGGTTGCCAAGATCGAAGCGGCGCGGCCGACGCTGGCCCCATCCATGCCGAGCCAGGACCTCCTTGCACTGCTGCATCTTAGCGAAGCAGTGGCCCAAGATTCCTCGCGTCTCGGCGCCTATGCGTATCTGCGATTCTCCGAAAGCACGAAGGATGCGGAGGCGAGGTCGCTAAAAACCCGGGTGGAGGAACGGCTGACAGGCCTGAGTAATCGTCTGCTCTTTTTTGAGCTCTGGTGGCAGAGTGTCGACGAAACCAATGCCGCGCGCCTGATGGCCGACGCGGGTGATCTGCGCTACCACTTGGAAACGATCCGGCGCTTCAAGCCCCACACCCTATCAGAACCGGAAGAAAAGATCGTCAACCTTAAAAACGTCACAGGCCGAAGCGCGGTCCACACGCTGTACGATATTGTGACAAACGGATTCACCTTCTCAATGACGGTCGGCGGCAAGAACAAGACCGTCAACCGTGAAGAACTGATGACCTATGTGCGGAATCCGAAAGCCTCTGTGCGCCAGGCGGCCTATCAAGAACTCTATCGCGTCTTCGCCACCCAGCGCGACTTGTTGGGGGAGATCTACAAGACGCTCGTGAACGATGCGAAATCGGAAAACCTCGGGCTCCGCCGCTTCTCAGCCCCCATCGCCAGCCGCAATCTCGGCAACGACGTGCCGGATCAAGCGGTCGACGTGTTGCTGGCCTCCTGTGCCAAGAATGCCGGCACCTTCCAACAGTATTTCTCGCTGAAAGCCAAGATTTGCAAGATCAAGCCGATGAACCGCTATCATCTCTACGCGCCGCATCGTACGGAGTCGAAAACGTACAGGTATGCCGACGCGGTCACAATGGTACTCGACGCCTACCGCGGTTTCAGTCCTCGCCTAGCTGATTTGGCCGAACAAGTGTTCCACGATCGACACATCGATGCCCCGACAAGGCCCGGCAAACTGGGTGGTGCCTATTGCTACAGCATCGTCCCCGGCATGACGCCCTATGTCATGCTCAATTACACCGGAGAAGCCCGCGATATTGCCACCATGGCACACGAACTCGGTCACGCCGTCCATGGGATGCTGGCGAAGGATCATTCTGTATTTACCTTCCACTCGACCCTCCCACTGGCCGAAACGGCATCGGTCTTCGGCGAGCGCATTCTCTCTGACGCCCTGATGTCTCAGGAACGGAACAAGGCCGTGCAACAGGGGTTACTGCTGAGCCAATTAGACGACATCTATGCCACGGTATTGCGGCAGGCCTATTTCGTCCGATTCGAAAAGCTCGCCCATCAGATGATCGCAGACGGCGCAACGGCCGATCAATTGGCCAAAGCCTATGGGCAGGAACTCCGGCAACAATTCGGTAAAGCCGTGAAGGTGCCGGACGAATTTCAATGGGAGTGGCTGACTATCCCCCATATCTTTGCCAGCCCCTTCTATTGTTACGCCTACAGCTTCGGCAATCTGCTCGTGCTGGCGCTCTACCGCATGTACAAGGAACAAGGGGCTTCGTTCGTGCCGAAATATCTGAACCTCCTGGCGACCGGCGGGTCGCAATCACCCCAACAAATCCTCAGCACCGTCGGCGTCGATATGACCTCGGAATCTTTCTGGCAATCCGGCTTCGATACAATCCGAGAGATGGTGGAACAGTTGGAAGAGACGATGTGAGGCACTGATTGACAGATGGAAGACGGATTCATCCATCGCGGGCGTCAGACAGATGATGGATCGATTCTTCTCAGATATGGGTCTACATGAGAATTGTTATTGCCGGCGGGACAGGCTTTATCGGCCGAGCCTTATGTGCCTTGCTTGGTCAAGCAGGACACCACGTCGTACTGCTCACAAGGAGAATAGAGGAATCTCAACGGTCCGTTGGCACACACGGTACACCCGTCGAGTGGAACGGTCGTGAAGCAGGGGCTTGGGAGCGCGCGCTCGATGGCGCCGATGCGGTCATCAATCTCGCCGGTGCGTCGATCGCCGATGGCCGTTGGACCGACGCCCGCAAACGGCTTCTGACCGAGAGCCGAGTTGACACCACCCGCCTGCTGGTTGATGCCATCGCTCGCTGTTCATCGAAACCTCACACACTGATCAACGCCTCCGGTATCGGCTATTACGGCCCCGATGACGATCGTGAGCTGACCGAAGAAGCCCCGCGTGGCCAAGGTTTTCTGGCCGATCTCTGTCTGGCATGGGAACTAGAAGCGCTCAGACTCGAAAGGCTCAATGTGCGCGTGGTGCTGTTGCGGACTGGGATGGTGCTTGAACAAGACGGGGGCGCGCTGCCGAAGATGCTGCTGCCGTTTCGACTTTTCCTCGGTGGGCCAATTCTACCGGGTACTCAGTGGGTCTCATGGATCCATCGGCACGATCACATCAGCCTGATCCAGTGGCTGCTGGCCACACCGAGCATTTCCGGCCCCGTCAATGCCGTGGCTCCGGAACCCGTGACGATGACGCAATTCTGCAAGGCACTCGGGCTTGCGCTTCACCGCCCATCATGGCTTCCTGTGCCACGCTTCGCACTCAACATCCTATTGGGCGAATTGTCCACGTTGATGACAACAGGCCAACGGGTTGTTCCGGAAAAGGCTCTCTCCGCGGGTTTTTCTTTCCAGTACCCGAATCTTGAATCGGCATTGCGAGGTATTGTGGCGAGATGACTCATCTCCCTCTCATTCGTATCGAATCAGGACATCACCCGCTCATCGCTGGTTTGACTGATGGTCGCAATTTCATTCTTTCCAAGATCCCGCCATTCACCCGGTTTGAGATCGCCCAGCCGAATCGGCCCGATGGCGATCCGTACCAGGCGCAATGTGGGATGGCCCACCGCGGCTGTCATGCGCCGGACCTGACGATTCATCCCTTCGTGGATCGTGAGTTCCAACCAAGCCGTCGGCACGTTCTTACGAAACCGGATGGGCACAGGCCGCTCAGGCAATGTCGGCTCATCGGCCAACAACCGTACCTCTGCCGGCCTCGTTTTCTTTCCCCCAAGCAGCACGCCTCTGCATAGCCGTGCGATGGCCTGTTCATCAGGGAGGCGCTCGACTTGAGCCACATAGACTTTCGGTAATTTGTGTGTCGGATCGGTGATCCGATGGACTAGGGCGCCGTCCGAGGTCAGAATCATCAGCCCCTCGCTGTCCTGATCGAGGCGCCCCGCCGCATAGACACCGGGTATGGCAATGTAGCCCGCAAGAGTCGCCCTCCCTCCAGAATCAGTAAAACACGGCAACACGCCGTAGGGTTTATTGAACGCAATGGTGCGTGGGGACATGATTATGATGGCGTCCCGTTGCTCGGTCGCCTCTTACAAGGCAGAAGACTCATCCAACTGCTTGAATTGCTTGTGAGTATTGTCCAGAGACCATTCACGATCAGGTTTCTTGTTCCGCTGCCCTCGGTGGGTTGACAAAACCCCTAGCAGAGACTATACTGAGAATGCTTCTCATAATCGTCAGCAAGGAGCTGCCCATGTACATGTGTCTCTGCAACGGAATTACCGAATCGGATGTCCGCGAGGCAGGACGCGCTGGGTTGGTCATGCCCAGCCAGCTCAAGGCCAAATTCGATCTCAAGTGCAACGGTTGTTGCGGGCGTTGCGCCAAGAACATTCACGAGTTTGTCGAGGTCGCCGTTCAAGGAGCCGCAGTCTCCTGCTCTACTGCCTAGCCCTGAACCTTTCCGCCCCATCGCCGTCCCCCGTAACACATCATTGTCTAGCGGTTCCAATCGGAGAAGCCTAGCTTACCTCTCTCCTGAGAATCGTATCCGCATAGAACAATTTTAGTGGGAAGATGACCGGCTGATAAGCTTCGTCACATCCGCAACACGCTGGCCCAAAGCCTTGGCGTCGGCAAGTTCCTTCTTGTCGATCCCCGGACTGTCCCCTTCCGTCGTGGCGGACGCTCCAAAGGCCCCGCCACCGCTGACAACAATCATCTGATTGCCCAGCATCGCGGCAAGAATTGTCAGCATCGTGACCTCTTTGCCGCTGGAGATCTGCCCTCCCGTCGCAAAAGCCGCGCCGACTTTGTTCTTCATCTTGAACTCGGGAAAGACCCCAAACTTGAATTGCCAGTTATCCAAGAACGTCTTCACCTCACCCGACATGTTGGACCAATAGACGGGTGAGCCAACGATGACGGCATCGGAAGAGAACAGATCCTCCGCCGTCACCTGTCCCACACGTTTGAGGACGACCACCGTGCCTGGCACTGATTTGGCTCCTTCAACCACCGCTTCCGCCATCCGCTCCGTATTGCCGGTGAGCGAGTGATAGGCCACGAGCACCTTCACCGGAAGAGGAATTTCCTCTGCCCAGGACTTGTGGCTGACGCTGTTGATTACGGTGAGGCTGACAACGGCTGTGGCGAGGAATTTCCCTATATTCATGACGGATGCCATGAATCTCAAGAAAGGCTGAACAGGACTACCGACGAAACGTCTCTTCTTCCATATGCTCTTCAACTGATACTTCCGTCAGGGTCCCCCGATAGGTACAACGGTGGCAGCGGATGCGCCACTCTTCGATCCATTTCTCCTGCACATACGATTGGCGGCAGGTGGGACAGACAAAGACCCCTTTTTTGTACAGCACCCGGCGTTTTTCCTGCATACAGTCCTCACCTAACGATGATCGCAGAATCGCACAATGCTCGACAGGATTGCAAGGCGGCACTTTCTTGACTCGGCAGGACCTGCTCGTTACGATGCGCCATGACTGATCCTTCCATCTTCATCAGGTGTCTCCGATCAGCTTTCCTGGTGGGACTCCTGCTTGCCGTCACACCATCGCCGGGCGTGACTTCTGAACTAGGCCTTATTGCAATCCGCACTCCAGCCGGCAGCACCATCCAAGCGGAACTTGCCGACACCCCATTTAAGCGCGCGACCGGTCTCATGTACCGAGACCATCTTCAGAAAGACCACGGAATGCTGTTTGTATTCGGCCAGCCGCATGCCTGGTCCTTCTGGATGAAGAACACCAAAATGGCACTCGACTTGATTTGGTTGGACGACAAAAAGCGGGTCGTGCATATCGAGCGGAACATCCCCATCTGCACCAAGACTGACGACTCGTGCCCGCAGTATCGGCCGAACAGCGAAGACGCGGTATATGTGCTGGAGATTACGGGCGGGACTGTGGACGGCTACAAAATCGAGAAGGGTTCAACGCTGCCATTTACGAGGCCATAAATCTGGTATTACGATTTCTCCTGCCAAGACCGGACACGGCGAGCGCTGATCACACCCTCTACTCGCTCGATGGCTTTCAGCACGCGATTGACCTGCGCCGCATCGGCAATCTCGGCCACAAAATCCAACTCGGCTTTACGATCTTCTCGCGTGATGATTTCCGCGCGGCTGATGTTGGCGTGACATTCCGCGATGGCGGAAGACACATTCGCCAACACTCCGGTTTTGTCCGTGGCAATTACCGCAATCTTGACCGGATGGTGGCCGGGAGTGGCGACGTCCCACTCGACTTCCACCAACCTGGCCCGATCGTAATCCAGCGCCTCCAAGTTCGGACAATCGACGGCATGGATCGTGAGTCCACGCCCGCGGGTGATGTAGCCCAAAATCTTGTCGCCGGGAACGGGGTTGCAGCAGCGGGACAACTGCATCAACACATCCCGCGCCCCCTTCACCTGAATACCCTTGCTGAGCCCCTTGTTGCCCGACACTTTAGCCGGACTGGCCGGCTCTTCAGCGGGGGAGCTGACGGGAACATGCGCCACCAGCTTCCCCACGATTTGGGCCGTCGACAGGTGTCCGAATCCTACCGCGGCAATTAACTCCTCAACCGTCTCATAGCCTTCCTGTTTCGCGGCATCCAGCAGTTGTCCGGACTTGAAGGCTTGCGCCGGAGCCAACCCATGGCGGCGGCATTCTGCCTCCAGCAGCCGCCGGCCGATTTCGAGGCTGCGCGTCTGCTCTTCGACTTTGATCCAATGTTTGATTTTTGTCTTGGCGCGAGACGTCCGCACGAACTTGAGCCAATCCTTGTGCGGGGTCTGGGTAGGTGAGGTCAGAATTTCAATGGTATCGCCGCTCTCCATCTCGTGTCGTAAGGGCACGATCTTGCCGTTCAGCTTGGCGCCCACGCAGTGATCGCCCACTTCGGTATGAATGGCGTAGGCGAAATCGATCGGCGTCGCTCCCTTGGGTAGCTCTTTGACCGTGCCCTTGGGGGTGAACACATAGACGACATCGTGAAACAGCTCCAGCTTGACCGAATCCATGAATTGCCGGTTGTCCGGCAAATCTTTCTGCCACTCGACAAACTGCCTCAACCAACCGAAGGCCTTGCTGTCTTTATCATCAACCCGCCCTTGCTCCTTGTATTTCCAATGAGCCGCAATTCCATACTCGGCCACACGGTGCATGTCGTCCGTGCGAATCTGGAACTCCACATGCTCGCCCTTCGGTCCGACGACGGTCGTATGGAGAGACTGATAGAGATTGGACTTGGGAATCGCAATGTAATCCTTAAACCGGCCGGGCAGCGGACGCCACAAGGAATGGATCACGCCGAGCATGGCGTAGCAATTCATCTTGGTATCGGTAATGATTCGCAGCGCCGTGAGGTCGTAGACCTCTTCGAACGAAATCGACTGCTTGTTCATTTTCTGATACACGCCGTACAGATGCTTCGGGCGCCCATAGACCGTTCCGGCCAGCCCATTGTCATCCAATGCCTTCTGCACCAGCGCCGTGACCTCCTGAATATACTGTTGCCGATCTTCGTCCCGTTTCGCCACGCTGACCCGCAGCATTTCATAGACGTCCGGCTTCAGATGTTTCAGACAGAGATCTTCCAGTTCATTCTTGACCCAGCCGATCCCGATGCGATTGGCCAGCGGAGCGTAAATTTCCAGCGTCTCCTGTGAGATTTCCTGGCGCTTCCGCTCGCCCAGATGTTCCAGCGTGCGCATGTTATGCAGCCGATCGGCGAGCTTGATGATCACGACACGGATATCATCCGCCATCGAGAGCACCATCTTGCGAAAATTCTCCGCCTGCTTTTCCTCAGAACTCCTGAAAGTGATTTTGCCAATCTTGGTGACACCGTCAACCAAGTGGACCACGTCCTTTCCAAATTCCCGTTCAAGCTCTTCGGCGGTTGCCACCGTGTCTTCCAAGGTATCGTGAAGCAAGCCGGCCACCACCGCCGTCACATCTGTTTTCAACATCGTCAAGACGCCAGCCACCGCTACCGGGTGCTGCACATAGGGCTCTCCGGATCGCCGCCTCTGGCCTTCATGCGCTTTGGCGGAGAACTCATAGGCCTTGCGGATCACGCCGAGATCCGCGTCCGGTTGATAGTTCCGGACTCGCGCCATCAGTTGATCGATATCCATCACAGTTTCGTAGACCATAGGCTGTTACTCGGACGCCGCTGGACGGATATCGCGGATGCGTAATTGAATCCGATCGTATCCGTTCCAATGATTCATCTCAGGGGTAAACGCCACGTCCACGGGCGTTCTGATCGAGAGCCCCTGGGCTTCGAGCGACTTCATGCCAAACCCGATCCCGTCGAAGGCAAGCGACCGCCCTTGGCGGAGCGTCATTTTGAGATGCTTCTCCCCCACCACGCGCGCCTGCATGATCTCCAGCCGTCTCCCCGCGAACATCGGTTCCGGATTGCCGGCCCCGAACGGATGCAACGTGCCGATTTCCTGAAGCAGGCGATGAGTGACGTCTTCCAATCGCACTTCGGAATCGAGGTGCAAGGCCGGCACAGACCGGGCCTGCTGGGCCCAGTGGCCCGCGATTGCCGAAAAGCGCTCCGCGAATTCCGGCAATCGATCTTCTGCAATCGTCACCCCCGCCGCACTGGGGTGCCCACCGAACGCCACGACGAGCTCACGACAGGCGGCAATGCCTTGATAGAGATCAAACCCGGGAACGGTGCGGGCCGAGCCCTTACCAATCCCCTGCTCATTGACGGCAATTACGATGGCCGGCCGGTGAAATCGCTCAACGAGACGCGCCGCGACGATCCCCACCACGCCCAGATGCCAGTGTCGAGACGCCAGGACGATCGCACCCGGAAGCGTGTCCGCATCTACCTGCGCCAAAGCCTCCTGCATGATCTCGGATTCAAGCCGCTGGCGGGCCCGATTCAACTGATCCAGCTCCTCAGCCAATTGCTTCGCCTCTACGTCAGAGTCCGTCGTGAGCAACTGAACCCCTTTGATTGCATGCTCCAAACGGCCGGCTGCGTTCAGCCGGGGAGCCAGCTTGAAGGCGATCGTTTCTGCCGTGCATGCCGTCGTCACACCGGATACGTGCTTCAAGGCTCTGAGGCCGCACCGAGCCCCGCGCGTAATCTGCGCCAGCCCTTCTCGCACAAACAGGCGATTCTCATCCGTGAGCGGCACCACATCGGCAATGGTTGAGAGCGCGACCAGATCCAACAGCGATTCCAAGAGCGCCCCCCCGACCCCATACTTCGCCGCGTAGGCACTGGCCACCTTGTACGCCAAACCGCCCGAGCACAGGCCGCGGAACGGATACTCCGCTCCCCGCCGATGGGGATTCATCACGGCCAATGCCGGTGGCATCGTCTCGTCGGTTTGATGATGATCCGTGACAATGACATCCATCCCAAGCTGATTGGCCAACGCAATCTCGCGGTGCGATGTCGTCCCACAATCCGACGTCACCAGCAATGTCACTCCCTCAGACGCGAGCGTGCGGATCGCGCCTTCGTTCAGCCCATAGCCTTCCCGCACACGATGCGGCACATAGGCGGAGGCCCTGGCACCAAGCCCTTGAAAAAACGAGAGATAGATGCTGGTTGCCGACATGCCGTCCACATCATAATCGCCATAGAAGCAGATGCGTTCCCGGTCAATCATTGCCTGATGCAAGCGATCGACGGCTCGCTCCATGTCCGGAATAAGAAAAGGATCGTGAGACGTGCCGGGGGCCATCCACGCGGCCGCCTGGTCGAGCGTGGTCACGCCACGCGCGAGCAGCAACGACGCCGTCGCGGATGAAATAGACAAGGCCTGTGCAAACGCGGCCCGTTGGTCAGGATCGATCTCTCGAAATACCCAGAGCCTGGAGCTCATCCTCGCCTCACCGTGGGCTGCAACGGACTACCTCACCGAATCGTTAGGATTTGAGCGGATGGTAATGGCTCCCCTCTCCTTTGTCAAACCGGTCGTGGAACACATGACCGATTGATATCCCAGGGAAATCTGGCATCAACCTGGTCGCTGAACACGGCGAGGAAACGATGAAGAAGAGGAGTAACCGGCACAATGGAAGGGGAAGGGATCGGCGGGGAACCCGCTATTCCCCTCCCTTTTGGACGTAGTTTTTTACGAATTCTTCGGCGTTCTTTTCCAGCACATCATCGATTTCATCGACGAGCTTGTCGATATCTTCCTTAAGCTTCTTGCCGGTTTCGATAACTTTGGGATTGGCCTTAACGTCTTCCTTGCCTTGGGGCTCACGCTTCGGTTCCTGTTTGCGCTCTTGTTTTTCCATTCGAGCACCTCCAGTGAATCAGGGGCCGTGACGTGCATCACAACAACTGCACGGATTCACCTTACTCCACGCCACCAAAACCCGTCAAGGCAAGCGCCAAAACGAGAAGCGCCGTCCGGATCACCTCCGAACGGCGCTTCATGGGCCACAAACAGCGATCGCCGTTCAACGCTATCGGACAATCAACGACACGATCAGGAGCGCCACGATATTGATGACCTTGATCATCGGATTCACCGCCGGCCCAGCCGTGTCTTTATACGGATCGCCGACCGTGTCACCGGTCACCGCGGCTTTGTGCGTATCGGTCCCTTTTAACCCCTGTTCCTCGATAAACTTCTTGGCGTTGTCCCACGCTCCGCCGCCGCTCGTCATCGAAATCGCGACGAACAGGCCGGTGACGATGCTGCCGACCAACACCCCACCGAGCGCCTGAGGTCCAAGGATCAACCCGACGACCACAGGCGAGACCACCGGAATCAGCCCGGGAACCATCATTTTCGCAATGGCCGCCTTGGTGACGATATCGACACAGGTGCCATACTCGGGCTTCCCGGTCCCTTCCATGATACCCTTGATTGTGCGGAACTGCCGACGCACTTCTTCCACAATCAACCCGCCCGCTTCACCGACCGCTCGCATACAGAGCGCGCCAAAAATAAACGGCAGCATGCCGCCCAAGAACAATCCAACCAGCACCTTGGGATTAGACAGATCAAACGCTGCCAACGCAGGATTATGCGCCGCGACCTCACGGGAATATTCCGCAAACAGCACCACAGCCGCCAATCCAGCCGAGCCGATCGCATAACCCTTCGTCACGGCTTTGGTCGTGTTGCCGACCGCGTCGAGCGGATCGGTGATGTCGCGCACCGCTTTGCCTAAGTGCGACATTTCGGCAATACCACCGGCATTGTCGGTGATCGGACCGAACGCATCGATCGCCACGACAATCCCGGCCATCGAAAGCATCGACACCGCCGCCACCGCCACACCGTACAAACCGCCGGACTCCGCTCCGCCGCACACCCAGAAACTCCCGAGAATGGCCGCGGCAATCACCACGACCGGGGCCGCCGTCGCTTGCATGCCGACCGCCAATCCCGCAATGATATTCGTCGCATGGCCGGTTTCACTGGCCTTGGAAATATACTTCACCGGCTCGTAACTCTTCGACGTGTAGTAGTCGGTAATGAATACGAGTGCCAGCGTCACGATCAATCCGATCAGCGCCGCCGCGTAGTAGCTCATGCCGCTCACGCCGCCGACGCCGTCCATGATCTTCGTCGTGATAGGGAGAAACGCCAGGGCTGCGATGCCGCCGGCCACGAACAGGCCCTTGTACAAGGCCGTCATGATCTCGCCGCCCTCACTCACTTTCACGAACAAGATGCCGATAATCGTCGCGAAGATCGTCACACCACCCAGCGCGAGCGGATAGAGAATCGGCGCGGTCGCCCCGTTGAACATCGTAAAGGCCAGGACCATCGCCGCCACCGTCGTCACCGCATACGTTTCAAACAAGTCCGCGGCCATGCCGGCACAATCGCCGACGTTATCGCCGACGTTGTCCGCAATGACCGCCGGATTGCGAGGATCGTCTTCAGGAATGCCTGCCTCGACCTTTCCGACAAGATCCGCGCCGACGTCCGCGGCCTTCGTATAGATCCCGCCGCCGACCCGGGCGAAGACCGAGATCAAACTGCCACCGAATCCGAGACTGAGCAAGGCGTGAATGGCTTTCTCTTGCCCGGCCACCGATTGCGCGATCGTATAGAAGGTGGTGATCGCCAACAGTCCCAGACCGATCAGCAACAGGCCGGTCACCGCACCCCCTCGAAACGCGACGGTCAAGGCGGCGTTCATACCGTCATGAGCCGCTTGGGCTGTCCGCACATTCGCGCGCACCGCGATAATCATGCCGACATAGCCGGCGATAGACGAGGCTCCCGCGCCGACCAGAAATCCGATCGCCGTCAACAAGCCGAATTTATCGGAAACGGCCCCTGCGCCCCAGAGCAGGACGAACAGCACAGCCGCCACCATCCCGACCGTCCGATACTGACGATTCATGTAGGCGCTGGCGCCTTCCTGAATGGCCTTCGCAATTTCCTGCATCTTCGCGTTGCCCGCGTTGAGCTTAAACACCCACATGGCCAAATAGAGACCGTAGGCAATGCCGGCCACCGCCGCGATCAATGCAAACGTGACAATCGCTGAATCACTCACGGGATACCCTCCTAGTGGATAAACGCATTCCTTATGTCACACGGCTGCCCGTGGCTTCAACCCATCCAAAGTACATGAGGCAAGTGGGGAAACCGTCTGGTGCGCAGGAGCAGCGAGCGGCTAACTATCTGAAAAGCCGCGCCATTCTATACACATAGACCCTGCGGATCAAGACGAAAGATGGGCGGCAAAATTTGAGGGCTTTTGCATCGAAATCCACTGCCCTGTGTTTACGGCGACAACCGACTTTGTTATAGTCCGCCGAGATCGGAGCGATGGATGGGACTGGAACCGAATTACATCGTCATCGACGGCCAGAATTTCAGCAAGACGAAGCTGGCACTGGACAATCACGTCTACAAGAACTGCCAGATCGACGACTGCGACCTCTACTATAGCGGCGGGCAATACGAACTGCTGGATACCCACATCACCAATTCGCGCCTGATCCTCAACCACCCGGCCAAAGGCATCTACAACGCCCTGCAGATCTTCAAGATGAAATCACCGGGCTCGCGCATCGTCTTCGAGTAAACTCCGAACGACATCGTCCTTACCCTGTACCTACGGGCACACTAGCGCCACAGCCGGTGGAGTGCCGCGAAACGCACATTTGCTGGGCTCCCCCGGAAGGACAAAAGTCCGTTTACGACGCAACGCTTCCTCAAGCGGATTTCAAAACAGAATTATTGGGTGGAGGCGGATTAGGAGCAAGTCCGTGACGTGACTTATGGACGTTCGTGGCTCATGCCATCTGTATTGGGATCATCAGAGCGTGATGGGCACGCCCATAAACCGTCTGGATTGGAGACTGAATTCTGGTCAAAGCATATTCTCCAACTTGGAGTTCTCCTCTCCACCAGAATAGTTCTCTGCCCCCTCATTTCTCTCTTTTGAGTCGTACATACTCACTTCGTAGAATCCAAAAACACTGGTGACGCACACAGCCAATCCACTCTCCATTCAATCGCAGAAGGAGGCTACACAAAAAAGTCTTCTCCCTTGGGCCGCAACTCCAACTCGAAGGTCCACGCCCCTGGCTTTTGCCGGATCAACGCCCAATAGGTTTCGGCCATATCCTCCGGGCTCAGCATCGGCTCGCCGGCCGGATCAGATGTCTGGGCTCTCACTGCTTCCGTGTCAATGACACCGTCCACGATGATGTGCGCGACGTGGATGCCTTGCGGCCAGAACTCCCGCGCCAGAGAATCCGCCAGTCCTCGGACTGCGAACTTGGCGCTGCTGAACGCGGGCGCTCCCTTCCGCCCGCGGATGGACGACGTCGCGCCCGTGAACAGGATGCTGCCGCCGCCCTGTGCCAGCATATCCGGCACCACCTGCTTGCAACAGAGAAACGCCGCCAGCGCACATCGGTCCCACGTCGCCTTGAAATCCTCCGCCGTCAATTCGTTGAACCCACCCCATACCCCACTTCCCACGTGATTGATGAGGATAGAGACAGGTCCCAGCTCGCTCCGAACTTTGGCAAACGCCTTGGCCACGGCGTCGACATCCGTCAAATCCGTCGGACAAGGCAGGGCTCTGGCCCCGGCTCGATGCAGCTCCTCAGCCAGAACATTCAGCACATCTGCGGAACGCGCGAGCAGGGCAACCGCACAGCCTTCGCGGGCCAACTTGCGGGCCAGCGACGCCCCCAATCCACGTCCCACACCAGCAATGACGGCGACTTCACGATTAGGAGCGCTCATCGAACCTCCTCGCTTCACTGAACGCTGGACGGTCTGCCCTTCGGTGCGACGCTCACTTACTTATTGACCGGCACGTTGTCCGTTCGACGAACGATCTCAATCGGCTGGAAGACGGGATCCTGCGATCCTCTTGAAGACACAGCTTCGACTCGTTCGAGGAACGGCGCGGGACCGGAGATCGGCCCATAGTTGAGGACGGCTTCGACATCGAACGTTTTGGTGTCTTGTGGCGTGGGGAAGGAGAAGGTCTCCAATCGCGTTTCTTCCGGCTTCAACACAGTATCGTCCAGTACCTTAACCGCTTCAAAATCAAAAACAGTTTTCTGCCCCTTGGCATCCGCGTAGGTCCGCCCGTAGACCCGGCTATCCGCAAAGACAGTCTTCAGATTCTTCCCTTTCACTTCGAAGTTCAATACCACCGTCGCCCAGGCCGGATGGGTGGCGGGCAAATTGTGCGGTACCAGGCTCTGGACCTTTACCGTTACGGTGGTCTTGTTGCCATCGATCTTCGTCTGCACATCCAGTTTCGCCGCATCCTGACGCAACGTCCCGACGCGGCCGGGAAAGGTATGGTTCGCAACCTTTCGCTTCTTTTCCCCGTTCGCCGATTCGCCGACCTGTTCGGGCATGTGGCAGTACTGGCATTCCTTGCCGGACTTCACAGCGTGGCTACGGTCCCAGTTGCCAAGCAAATCGTTCGCTTTGCCCAGATTCGCCGCGGACGGCACCGACTGGTGGCAATTGAGACAGAGATCGGACTTTTGAAACAGCTCCAGATCCATCGATTGATGCGCGAGGTTCTGGACCGCATCCTTATAGGGACCATAGAGCGTCTTGCTGCCGATCTCGTATTTTGGCTCCGGCGGGTGTTTGGCGCGGTCCACCTGCTTGATCAGGTGACACTGTGAACACGCCACGCCGTCCAGCGATGGATCGCCGGACCGTACGTGATCGACGAATAGTTGGGCGTGATCGGGGAACTCTCGGGACTGAGGCGCGTGACAGCGAAAACAGAGCATCTTGTCCTTGCCGCCCGGCGAGTTGAGATAGGCGTCAAGGGACACCCGGAAAGCAGGAGAATGGATGGATTTTGAGAGCGGCGAGGTTTCCCACTCTTCAAAGACCCGCTCATGACACCGTTTGCACTTATTCGAGTGAGGAAAGGCCTTTTCAATGAGCGCCTGAGGTTTGACGTCCTGGGCCAGCACGTCCGGAACGCTCCCAGAAAGACACCATGCTCCCCCTATCACAACAAGGGCACATCCCACCTTTCCGAACATGGATCGCAGCCGGTGCTCCATTGGCCTCTTAGCAGGTTGCGGAAAAATTCACGCGGGCTCCTGAAACCATCCCATATCCCGATGGATGAGACGCCACCATACAGCCATGCAGGATGCTCAAAATGGCCGTCCAGCGCGGCCGCAGCGAGCGAAGAGGCGAATCGTACTCTGTGCCGTACGTTGAGCCTCTGAGCGATGCGAGAACAAAGCTGGCGGACTTTTTCAGCATCCTGTTAGAACGATTTTACTCGGTACGTCAACATGCGCGGCTGCGTGTATTCATGAATGATCTGTTTGGCCTCGTCCCGTTCCTTATCACTGTTCAACGTAGCCAGATACTTGTGCTGCAGCATCGGCTCAGGGGTTGGGATCAGCGCATAGGTCAGCACGGCTTCCACCGTGGCCGCCGCCGACCCTTTCGGCACCATCACGGCAAACGGGACCTTCCTCGTATGGCCCCCCTTGATGAAGGGATCGGGAATCGGACCACGGAGAAGCTTGTCGTACGGCAACCCAAATTGTTTTGTGTCTTCGGCCAACACCTGGCCGGATTCGTCTTTTGCGGTAATGGTCAGGAAGAACTGCTTCAGCACAGGGTCACCATCGGGAAAACTGTGCGGCAGACTGCCGATCTTCACCAGAACTGTTCCCTCCAGCGCGTCCCCTGTCTTCTTGACATCGAGATCGACACGGGGCGTCCATTCAGCCTGAAGATTGCGATTTCTCAGCATGGTGCCGGACACCACCACACCGCGAAACCAGTGGCGCCCAATGGCTCGGGTCATGGCCCCCCGCCTAGACGTCGAACTGCCGGTGGATGGTTCCATGTGGCAATCCTGACAGACCGTCCCTTGGAGAATTTCCCCAGGCAAGCCTTTCTGCGTGACATCTTTCACTTTATCGAAATGGCAGGACGCACAATAGGCGGCTTCACGGAACAATGGAGACTGCGCGGCCTGATGAACCAGATTCTCCTCCGGATCGGCAAACGGCCCGAAGAGCACCGGCCCCGGTTTGAGCTTAAACGTCGGCGGTGGATTGATGGTCCGATCCACCTCATGAATCAGATGGCAAGAGGCACAGCCGATTCCTTCGATCTGCGGCTTGCCTGCCAAGAGTTGCGCCGTGACCTTCTCGACATGTTGTGGGAAGACCACCGTGGAGGGTACGTGGCACGCGAGACACCGACCCTGCTCTTCCACGGTTGGATTGGTCTGCACCCAGAGACCCAACACCGTTCGGAATACCGGCGAGTCCAGCGAGGTCCCGTGCAGAAGCGCCGCATCGACCCGGCCAAAAGTTTTTAGGTCTGGCGTCTGCTCCCGCGCCCCCTTCCACTCTTCATAGTGACGATCATGGCACTGTTTACAGTCTTCCGACCGGACGAACACTTTTTCAATTTCAGCGACCCATTCAGGTAACGCCTTCTGATCAGCCGTCTGTGCAAAGACCCTTTCTTGGAGCAAACCGTACGTGGCGGTAAGTAAAAGAAGCCCGATGGCCGTGACCACGTACCGTCCAGATGCCCACATTCTGTTTGCTCTCCGCACATCACCCTTCACACATCACCATTCACCGCGTAATTTCAGTCCCGCTTACAGCCGACGAAATGAAAATTGACCCCCCACCCGACCGGATCTCCTGGATCCGCCGCTTCATACGTACCGACGGTGAAGTTACATTGCTTCATTGCCTTCTTGATGGCCCATCCGAACTCCGCCATATTTCTGATCTCGTGTTTGTCGATTTCTTTGATGACCGAGCGGACCTTGATGCCGGCAAAGTCCGCGCGTGAATTGCCGATCACTTCGAACACCGCCACACCTTGTGCCCGTTCGAGCTTCAGTTCCTGTTGGATCGCCTCATCCACAGCCCCGACCACGATCCCGAATTCCTCTCCAAGCCGGGCCGCTTCTTCCTCGGTCATCACTCCTGATTCAGTTGCAGCAATAGCAGCGGTCACCACACCCATGCCGACACAGAGAAACCATGTCAGCATGAGGGTGCCCGCCATGAGACCTCCTTCACGCTTCTTCATTGACTCCAGACTGCATGCCTCCTTCGTGAAAGGTCACACGTAAAACGTGAAAGGTACAGAGCGAGAACGCTTGAGAACTCACTAATTGTACGTTTCACGTTTCACCTCTTACTTTTCACGGAATCTGTTACAGCTTGGCCACTGGATCGATGCTCAGCTGAAACCACGGCGCCACGGACTTCTGGCCATTGCGTTCTTTGTTTTCCCCGTTCCACACCGCAAACGAGACCGTCTGCACACGGCCGGGCACGAGTTTCGCCTCGTTCTCTTGTTCCTCGCTGACAAGGGGACGATGCATCACCACGTGCCACACCCCATCCTTCCATAGGGCGTTGCCCTGGACCCTGCCCTGCTTGTCTTTTGTGGTCAGCGTGCTGAACCCACCGCCGATCAAATCTTCAACCGAGGAGATCCTTCGTGGAATCACTTCGAACGTGCGGACTCCGCCTTCCTTCTTTTCTGATGTCCGAGCCGCCCGCCGATCGATATCGCTTTGCCAGTCCGCCTTCCAATGCCAAATGTTGATGTAGTGGTCCAGTTGGCCCATGCAGAAAAAGGCCGGCGCATCGCCAAGCGGCAATCCAATTGCCACCCCATCCCGAAACGTCCCCGGCGTGAGCCGGTCATTCTTGGTGTTGTCTTGCCATTCAAGGAGAAACGCGATGTCCTGTCCGTTGTGCAGCGATCGCACCGTCAGCGCCCGGGCACTCGGCTCCGGCCACACCGGTCGCGTAATGATTTGTCCGCTCAAAGGAATCGTCATCGCCGGAATCATGCCCCAGGCGGCATCATCCGGCGTGTGAGGAAGATCGCCTGGGATCAGATGCGAACGGATCGTGATGCCTTCGGAACTGACGAGTGGAATGCCAAATCCGCCGAGGAGGCTGGCCGCCAGGATAAGGCCGAACAAGCACGCAAACAGACGGGAACGCGAGCCACAGGCAAAACCGATCAGAATCATACAGCCTACGCGAGTGTCAGTCGGCGTATTTTATTTTCTCCGCGCTCGCAGATATAGAGATGCCCGCGCGAATCCAGCGCCAATCCGGCCGGCGCGTTCACGACGGCCTCGACGCCGAGCAGACCCTCGCCCGGTTTGAGCACACCGGCCGATTCTTTGGCCACGAACCGCGCCGCGCCGCAGCCGCCCATGTTGTGATCCTCGTATCCGCTGTCGCCGTTGCCCGCAACCGTCGTAATGATGCCGGTGGCCGCATCGACCTTGCGCACACGGTGATTCATGGTGTCGGAGATATACAGATTGTCGTCGCGATCGAATGCCACGGCCTCGGGCGCGTGCAGCATGGCCTTGACGGCCGGCTTATCATCGCCATCGTACCCATAGCGGCACACTCCCGCGACGGTCGAAATAATCCCGGTCTGCCTGTCGATTTTCCGCACCCGGTTGCTGCCCTTATCGACAAGATAGACATCGCCCTGCTTATCGACCGCCAACCCGACGACGTCATACAGGCGCGCCTCCGTGGCGGGACGCCCATCGTCGAGGTAGAGCGACAGATCCAACCCATCCGAGCAGACCGGCATAAGCCATCCCTGATCGTCACTGAAATCAATACCAATCGCATCGCCGGAGAGCACCACGAGGTTCCTGGCAACCAGCGGCTGTTCGCGGGCATCATCCTCCGCGGTCCAGGCGCCGGCGATCGTTGTCACCAACCCGGTCGTCGGATCGTATCGCCGGATCCGGTGCGCTTGCGTATCAGCGATATAGAGGACGTCATCGCGGTCGAACGCGATTGCGGCGGGCCAGGTGAGATTCACCTCAAGGGCCGGGCCGTCTCCATTGAACCCATGTTGCCCGGTGCCGACCACGGTCGTAATAATCCCACTACTGCGATCGACCTTGCGGATCCGGTTACTGCCCGAGTCGCAGATATAGAGATCGTTGTGCGAATCGAATGCGACGCACAGAGGCAAATACAGGCCGGCCTCTCCACAGGGACCGTCATCGCCGCAATAGCAGGTTTCACCGATGCCGGCGAAATTGTGCAGGGTG
This sequence comes from Nitrospira sp., assembly GCA_016873455.1. Lineage (GTDB taxonomy): Bacteria > Nitrospirota > Nitrospiria > Nitrospirales > Nitrospiraceae > Nitrospira_D. The sequence continues at coordinate 22,646 of VGXE01000005.1, forward strand.
CCTTCTTGGAGATTGATGCGGCGGATACGGTCGGAGCCGGACTCCGCGATATAGAACCACTGCTGGTCGTTGTCCAGCGCGGCGTGATGCGGAAGTGGAATCCCCGCCTTCACCGCCCGCTTGCCATCACCGGTGCTGCGCGCTTTGCCGTTGCCGGCAAAGACTTCGATCACCCCTCCGGCTGGCCGTATTGCTGCATCCATGGACGGCGCTTGTGTATCCACGCTGTTTCCTGGACCGTCAGCTTATGCTCGAGGCGCGGGCTGTGGCGCCGCCGTCGTCTGGTTCATCGTCGCGGTCTGCGCCGGTCCGGCGGTCACAGCCGGCTGCGGCGCCGCCTGTTGCTGCTGCGCTTGAGCCTGGGCTTCGGCTTCGATTGCGTCCGCCTCATGCACGGACTTCTTGAATCCCTTGATCGCCTTGCCCAACCCTTCTCCCAATTGCGGCAACTTTCCTGCGCCGAAAATAATCAGCACGATAACCAGGATCAAGATCAGCTCTGTAAATCCGAGACTTCCAAACATGGTGCGCTCCTTCGTAAAGGGTGATCACGCCCCGGCACTGTCCTTGGCTTTCTTCGCAAACCGCTCCCGCAACCGCTTGCGGGCCTCCTCGGCCTTCTCGAACATCTTGCACTTGTCGTAGACGCTGATGAGGTTGTAGTACGCCAGCGGCTCGTCCGGATTGTGCTCCACGGCGTTCTCCATGACCGACACGGCCAAGTCGGTCTTCTTGTGATTGAGCGCGATTTCCATCAGCTTGAAGCTCGATTCCAAATGCTTGGGGTCCAGCTCCAGGGTCCGGAGATAGCACTGAATCCCCATATCGATGGTGTTGTAATCCGATACCTGCGGATTGTCCAATTCGATATAGACTCCGGCCAAATTGTACCAAGCGATCGGGTCCTCCGGCGTAATCTCGACCAGCCGTTCGTAATACTCCTTGGCCTCCATGTACTTCTTCTTATCCGCATAGACCCGACCAAGATTGAACAGCGCCAAAACATCGTAGGGAAACACCTCCAAAGCATGCCGGAACTCGGCCTCAGCTTCATCGGTCATATTCTTTGTGGCATAGATGGTGCCGAGATTCGAATAGTACATGGCTAAAGACCGATTCATTTCCGCGCGCAGGCCTTCGGCCATTTCGATCGACTTCTTCACTTCAACGAGGGCGTCGTCCATCCGTCCTTGGCTGAAATAGAGCTCCCCGAGTCGGCATCGGGCTTGAAAATCATCTGGCTCGGCATCGAGCAATTTTTCCAGCCCGGCGATTTCCTCTCCCGGCGCAAGCGGCTGATCGCCGGACTCGGCAGTCGCGGTTCCTGGTTGAGTTGGATCTGTGATTGGCGCCTGTGTGTCCATGCAAATAGATTCCTTGGTCTTACGGCTATGCTTCTTTGACGAGCAGCCCTTCTGATGCTCCCACCAGCCGGCCATTCGGTTCGGCAAGCCGCTCAGCAACAGCCGGCTTACCCCGATCGAGCGTCAGCAAGATGACCCCCAACACCACCATCAAGGTCAGGTTGGAAAACATCAGCGCATAGCCGGCGATAAACATGAGTCCGAGGCCATACCCGGCCACTCGCCCCATCATAAGCAACTTGACAACGGTGTACGCCCAACAGAGCAACCCGGCGACATACAGCGCAAAGGGAAGATAAAATGTATAGCCCATCCCGAACTGGAAAATCCATCCGATCCCTTGCGAGGCTTGCCTGATCGCCGAGGCCAATATCGGGTTATACGAATCCAGCCAGTAATCGGTGAACAACAAGGTGGTAAAGATCACCCCCGCCGTCGCCCAAAATGCCATTGCACGGGCGCGCTGGCGCCGGTTCGTCGTCCGCAGTGAGAGCCCGTGCCCATAGGCGACAAATACGAGAATGCTCGCCACCACCATCAGGGCCTCACCGGCACGATGGGATTCATACACGAGCGGCGGCGCCGCCACAGTGCCGGACAACCCGTAGAGCGTCGAAATAATCTGATAATAGAGCCACCCGGATATGCCGAGGTAGTAGGTCACGACAAGGAGACGCTGCGACCGTTCCTGGTGGGTGGTCACATACTCCGCCACAAACAAGGTCAGCGTCAGCACCGCCACACTATTGTAGATGGCGGCCCCCAGCATCCCCGGCGACACGACGAGAAACGCCAGCGTCAAGAGCAACAAGACCGCGGCACAAGCCGTCCCACCCTTGACCATCCGGCTTGCCTCATATCGCGACACACGTTGGGCCATAGCCAGAATCAGCCCCAAAAACAGCAGCACGGCCACGATATTGAGCAGCCACGCTCCGACCTCGGTCAGGGTGGTGAATGTGGGGGTAATCCACGGATGGTCTGCGGCTAACTTGCTCAAATGCATGCCCAAACGAGACACCAGCCGATACAGCACCAGCTCAAGAAACGACGCCAACAGGACCAGCTTGATCGTGTATTCGAACAGGGGACCGAAATCGCCGATTTTTCCTACCAGGCGATCGCCTATTGCCGCCGCTTTCACCACGGACAAACCCTCCACCGCCGAGCATTATATCTGTCGGTGAAAAACCGGGTCAACGCGCCAAGTCTTATGGGGCGATCGGTTGCGGCGCCTGGGCCGCCGTCTCCTTGGCCTTGCCGATATACAGCAACCCGTCGGCCATCGAATAGTTGAACGGCAGCTCGCAAACCACCTCGCTGATCCGCTCGTACACATGCTGATACACGCGTTCAGACTCATCCGGGGTCATGCCACCCTGGACTTCGTAGAAAAACCCAAGACTGAGATCCTCCGCCGAGGGACGCATGATACGCCGAATGCCGTACTCGGCCGGATTACTCATGATCGGCGCCTCTTTCTCCAGATCAAACAGGCAGGGCTGGCAGGAGAATCCAAGCGAGTCGTGGAGCTTCTTGTTCTCGACAATGAAGTTCATGGTGTCGAGGGCTTCCGGTTCCGTCTCCGTCGGGAATCCCACAATGATGTAGCAGTGCACCGCAATGCCGAGGTCGACGCAGTCGTCGGCGATGCGCCGGACCCATTCCTGCTTGATACCCTTCTTCATCAAATCCATCACGCGCTGGTTAAACGACTCCAGCCCAAAGACGATCTTCAAGCAGCCGGCGTCCCGCATGGACGTCAGCAGGTCGCGCGTGAGGTTCTTTTCGAACCGCATCTCGCAGGTCCATTTGACGTCCAGCCGCTTCTCGATCATCTGCTGGCACAGCCGTTTCGTCGGCGCCAGCGCGAAACATTCGTCGGTGAAGAAGAAGTGCCGCGCGCCGTACCGTTGTGTGAGCCACTCCAATTCTTCGACTGTGCGCCCAGGATCCTTTTGCCGGAAGTTCTGATGGTCAAGCGTCAACGCGCAGAACGCGCAATCCTTGTAGTAACACCCCCGGGAAAACTGAATCGGCAGCACCGGTTCCGGCGACAAGTATCGGTCGAGCGGGAATCCGTCGTAGTTCGGCGCCGGCAATTGATTGACGTTCTCGGAATAAAACGGTTGATTGACCGTAATCTTTCCGTTTTGCCGATAAATCAAGTTCGGCACCTTACTGTAGTCTTTCTTCCCGGCCAACTGGTTCACCAATTCCAGCAACGCGGTCTCTCCTTCGAACACGATGATGTCATCAGTCAGATCGAAGAGAGTCGGGCATCGGCGAATATTGTCGACCAGCCGCGTAAAAATACTCCCACCGATCGTGATGTGGAGATCTGGCGCAGCTTCTTTGATCAACTTGCACAATGTCAGGCCGGGGATAATCTGGGAGGTGGCGGTGATCGAGACGCCGATCAGGTCAGGGCGGCTGTTGACGATCGAGGGAATGAACAGCTCGCGGAAAAGGCTGCGATAAGGATTTTGGGCTTCGTCACTGACGACCTTCATCAAATCCTTCGAGGAATAGATCGAGTAGTTGCTGAACTGATTGTCGACCACGGTCAGCCTGGTCGGGAAATACACGGAGGACACCAGCTCAAGCCACTTGTCGATCATGAACAGGCTAGCGCGATACGCATCCAGGTCGTAAAACCCTTCGCCTCGCAGTGTTTCCTTGGCCAGCTCGACCCGCTCAAACAAATAGGAAAACCGGTCGAGCGAATCAGTCACTTTCGCATAATGCTCCCGGCTCCCATGCCCGGACACGCCCGACTGCACCCGTTCCAACTCCTTCTGTTTATGGAGCAATTGCTCATGAACGCGCACGCCGTAGGACCTGGTGAGCATGCCGTCCAACAACTCGATGCCAAGATCCCGTTGAGAGACGTTCGAGACCCCCCCCTGCCTGAGAAATCCAGTCAGTGACGGCAAACTCAAATAGGGCTGTGACGGGTGCCACGTCGGCGGGAACAATAGGGAGACGTTCATGGTAGTGCAAATCCGGTTATGTCGACAACCCAGCGAGTTTCAAGCATAAATTCCTATGGGTTATACCTTCCCCTCTTCTTCAAATGCAACCTCGCCGACTCGCTGAAGAATCCAAAAACGAAGGGCCCCGGACCCTCTCGCCACTTGCCAGTGGCGCGGTCCGAGGCCCCTCTGTCCCTCGATGCGCTTACGCGTCCCTGTCCGGCACGCTCCCTACAGTTTGAGCGTAAACCAGGTGGACAGCGACTTCATTCCATTCCGCTCGATGTTGCCACCGTCCCACACGGCAAAGGCGATCGGAATCGACGCACCCGCCTTGAATTGCGTATCGTTGGCATCACCGTTTTCCAGCGTCCGCTTCACCACCACGCGCCAGGTGGGGCCGGAATACGCGCCGCCCTTGACGGCTCCGGACGGCTCCCAGACTCCGTTCCCGATCACATCCTGATGCGCTTGCGTGGTCAGGGTGCTGAACCCGTTGGCGTTCAGGTCTTCCACCGAGCTCACCCGGAGCGTCGGGTCGGACATGATATTCCCGGACCAAATGCCTGGATTGAAGGGTCCGAGACTCCGGCCGATCCGATCAGGATAGGTCACCCCGCCGGCCGGTTCTTCATAGTAGTAGTCCCAGAAAATACCGGGGTATTGATCATCCACGTCCCAAATTCCCGCGCTGTCCTTCCCGATGTCCTTTTGCCATTCCGCATTCCACCGCCAGATGTTGGTGGTGCCGCCCGATTGTCCCATGCACTGGAACGGTGGGGCACCGGCGACGTTGACCGGGAACATCACAGCGACCTGGTCCCGGAAATCCTGCGGGCCGATCGTCGTATCATTCTTGGTCTGGTCGATCCACTCCAAACGCAACCCGATTTCCTTGCCGTTCGTCATCGCCTTCACAAACACCGACTGCACCGAGATGTTCGGGTGCATCGGGGTGGTGATCAGCTGGCCGCTCAACGGCACCACGACGCCCGGCACGCTCTCCCACACCGGGTTGGCACCGTCCATCGGGATCGGGCCCTTGACGGATTTGGCCGGGATTGTGACCGGCTGGCTGACGGCCAGCGGCACCTGTCCAACGGTCAGCATGGCGCCGACTGCCAGGACAGAGAGCAGAATGGCAAACACCAATCCTTTATTGGTCGTCTGCAATACGCGCATAAGACTCATCCCTCCTCTTTAAACAAATGTTGCACGCCTTGAATCGATTGCCTGTCTCGTTCGGGACGGACGGCGCTTAGGCGGTTCCGACCGGCCCCTTCTCTTCCTTGTCCTTGCCCTTCTCCTTCGAATCCATAAACGACTGGGCGCCCACCTCGTTTAGCAGCAAGCTCAATTCGTTCCCCTGATCCTGCGCGCCACACTCATAGGTCTGACCTTCCGGAGCATTGAAGGTCGCCGGCCGGTAATCGGTTTCTGTATAGGGCTGGGGAGCAACGCCCATGTAGGCGGCCTCAAATTCCATCCACTCGGCCGTCATGTCAGCCACCAATTTGAAGAGACCGGAATCCGCCTTCTTGGCCAACATCCGGCAAAAGAGCGGCACCCAGCGGCCGATGTGATTCTTGACGAATTTTTTCTGGGCATCGACGACAATCTGCGTCTTCTCCGCGCCGTCGTGGCAGCGCGAAAAGGACTCTTTGTAGGCCAGAAAATGCATGAACTCGAATTCGACGCTGAGATGATCCAGCCGCTCGTGAATGTCTTTGGAGAGCTCCACACCGAACGCCTTGTAAAAGCCGGCGATATCGCCCATCACATGCGACTGGGCGAACACGTGATCGTTGCCGAACAGCGTTTCGTAGGGCGGACAGTCGAGCGTGATCACGTTGCTGAACACGCGGCGATGTTCCGACTGCAAGTCACTGAGTTGCCAATTGGAACATTCGGAGGCCACCAGGGCTTCGGCAAGATCCACCTGCCGCTTCAGCGCATCCAGCTTCTGCGCCGCGCGCTCCCCCCCTTGCCCATCCAGCATCGCCTTCAATGTATCCAATGCCGCGCGGCCATCCTCGACGAATTCCCCGGACCTGAGGTAGTCGAGAAATTCCTCGTCTTCCGGATACAGCAGGCTCCAGGAAATCAGCAGATAGAGTTTGCTGCGGTTGAGAGCACGTTCGACCGCGGGAGAATCTTTCAGGGCAATAGGGCCCGGCAGTACGGCAGCAGGGGCTACAACCGCGTTGGGCACCGGCTGGTTACTGGCCATCACACGATCCTCGTCGCGCTACGCCCACTCAAACTTCGATGACCCATTGGTGTCCACGGGAGGTCCGTTGACAGGCCTTTCCCGTCCAGAGAAGCACTGGTATGTATATGAAATGGCTCAGGCGAAGTCAAGGGCGAACTGCATCCGCTCTCGGGCTTTGAGCCTGTCTCGTTCATGGCTGTTTTACAAAACCCCGCTCACGCAAGACGGGCCGGCTGGACACGAATCGCCACATGATCGTTGACGGTCTTACATACCATTTCGCAGATTCCGCACCCGACGCACGTTTCTACCACAACGGCCAATTGCATCGACCCAAAATCCATCGTCAGCGCATGCACCGGGCATTTGGACACACAGGCGTGACAGCCTTGCCCAGCGGTACAGAGCCGATGGGAGATCACCGCCGTGCCCATCTGCACGTCAGCCACACTCTCGACCGGCTCCAAAGCCCCGGTCGCACAGGATGCGATACAGGGCAAGTCCTCACACAACAGGCAGGGTGAGTGGTCCGCGAAGAGGATAGGCGTCCCATCCCGTTCATGCAGTTGAATCGCACCCGGTGGACAGGCCTTGACGCAATCGCCGCATAGCGTGCACCGTTCGAGGAAAATCGGCTCTCCGACGGCGCCCGGTGGGCGCAACCAATCGGTACGAACCGGTGCTGGAGCCGGCGCCTGAGCCGCATCAGCCTCTTTGGAAAATTCCAGCGCCGCTTTTGCCATCGAGCGGGCGGAATCCGTGATGAACTGGCGCCGGCCGTATGAAGAATCAGTCGCCATGGTTGTGAATTTCCTTGGAGGAGGGTCAAACAGGCCGTTCGGCAAGGCCACAGGCAAGGCAAGAACCGCAGGCGTACCTTCGGAGGTACGTTGAGGATTCTTGCGAGCCGAGAACGCAGCCGGCGGCCTGTTTCACCCTCCTCATCTAAGTCACGCCATCGGCACGCAGCTTATACACCTCCACACACCGGTCACAGGCACCGAATTCCACGTCCCATCCCGGATGATTCTCGCGGATAAAATCGAGCACGTAGGGTTCGATCTTGGTCGCCATATCTTCGACCCATGAATACGTGGGGAAACGGCACAGCGGACAGGGGAACCCCGGCATGAGCATGATCTTGTTTTCGCTCTCCGGCACCTCGCCCCCCTCGACGTCAACGGCACGATCCAGGACGCGGAGCGTGTCAGTCGCCATTTCGATCAACTCGGAATGGGTGAAGTACGACGTCTGCCACAACCCCTCGAAGACCGATTTCAGCTGAAGCGGGGGAATCTTGCGATACCAGGAACGGAACTCCTTGAACCGTGCCTCCTTGCTCAACATCGGTTCTTGACCGATGGCCACCAACCGGCTGTCCACACTCAAACTCCAGAGCACCCGATAGCGCTGCAAGATGAGCGTTTCTTCGCCGGGATTCTGCCCCACCTTCGTATCCGGATCGTACCCGAACTGGGGATCGATCATGTCGGAGATGTGCATCAGCTCATGGCGGCAATAGCGTGTCAGTGCCGGGTCGTAGAACCGTCGCGGAATCAGCTTAATCCCGACCCCTTTCATCCCCTTGTCCTCGAACGCGCGTGCCAAATCCTTTTCGACCGACCCCCACTTGCGCAGAATATCGACCCCTTCCTGATCTTCCTTCAGCACGCCCTTGACCAGTACGATCCCGACCTGCTCCTTCAGCAGCGGATACTCATTGAACGAATCGCGGATGATGTCCGAGAATCCCCAGATGCCGAAGAGATACTGATACAGCTTCTTGAATTCTCCCTCCCGATCTTCGAGCATGAATTTCTCGTAGATCGGGTCGGCGTGCTCATGAAATTCCTTGTAATAGGTCGGATCCCCCTCCCGTTCCGTTTTCTCGATGAAGGAGTCGATGACTTCCTGAAGCAATGCGGGCTGAAACCTGATTTCCATGAAGCTCCTCGATGAGTGGGAGTAACGACCAGCAGGGATCGCCCCGCGACAAACCGGCAATCCTGTTGGCTCTACGAGTCGGCTTGACTTGCCTGCGAAGCATCTCTTACGATCCCGCAGACGCCGTGAAATTATACCGGCCTCGCCGATTCGCAATCAAGGACCTGAGAGACTGGACGCTGCATGAGCGAACACACAATGACACCACCGCTGTCGAACGCACGGCCCGGATCGCCGGCCACTTCGACTCCACATTCGTCAATTGATTTCCTGGACTATTGGAACCGCGACTGCCGAGAGGTCCGCACGTTTCGCGGACACTCCCATGGCATCTGGACCGTCGCCTTCTCACCAGACGGATTGACCCTCGCCAGCGGTGGCGCGGAACGCCTCGTCCGCATGTGGGACATTGAAACCGGACGGCTTTTGCGATCGCTACGCGGCCACACGAACGATATTCGCGCCATCGTGTTCACCCCGGACGGACAGACCCTTGCCACCGGCAGCGAAGACCGCACCATCCGCTTGTGGAACGGCAAGACCGGCGAGCCGACAAAATTGCTCTTCACGCGATACGATCACAATGTGTGCAGTCTATCGCTATCGCCTGATGGATTGATGCTCGCCCGTGGCAGCCACAACAAAGACATCAAGATCTGGGAAGTCACGACCGGCACCGAACTGATGACTCTGCTCGGTAAGGACGAATATGACCATCACTGGTCCGTCTGCGTCGCGTTTTCACCGGACGGCATTCATCTGGCCAGTGGGACCGATATCGGCAAAATCAAGATTTGGGAAGTGCTGCCGAGCGGGGAAGAAAAGCTGCTGCACGACGGGCACTGGCGGCGCGGCGTCGAGGATTCGACCGAAACGCGCGGGTACTTCATCGAAGACGACGGTGGATTCCAAAAGCCGATGGACTACTGGATCGGCGCCATGGCCTTCACCCCGGACGCCAAGACGCTGATTACCGGCAGCCGGGACAAAACCATTAAGCTCTTCGAGATGCCCCAGTGTGTGGAGAAGAAAGCGCTCACCGGCCACACCGGGTGGGTCCGTAGCTTGGCCGTATCGCCGGACGGGAAAGTGCTCGTCAGCGCGGGCGACGACCAGACCATCAAGTTCTGGGATCTTGCCACCGGCCGCAACTTCAGAACCGTCAAGGGCCACGCCGGCGGTGTACGGTGCGTGGCGTTTTCACCCGACGGCCGCCGACTCGCCAGCGCCTCTTGGGACCGAACCATCAAGTTGTGGGAAGGCGGAGCGGCCGCAGAGTAATAGACGCTCCCGTACCGACATTGCTCAGTTCGGCGCGATTTCGTAGACCAGCGTCACCGTCGCTTCAACCTTTAGTTCACCAGAAGAAATCGGCATATCTCCTGCGCTCGACTCCATGGCCATCCGTGCCATCGCCACCGCAGGCCTGACGACATGGCCTCCTTCGTTGACCGATAATACCCGCACGAGCTTGACGTGCAGCGCCTCGCTCAGCACGGCCGCCTTCTGGCGGGCCTTGTCGGCAGCAAGTTTCAACGCACTCAGCCGCACCGGTTGTTCATCGCGCAACCCCCAGTGCAATCCCTGAAAGTTGTTCGCCCCGGCCTTCAAGACTTCCTCGATCACCGTCCCGACCTTGTCGAGGGCGCGGATTTCCACGGTCACCATATTGCTGATGACATAACCGATAATTTCCGGTGACGCAGGGGGCGAATCTGTGGGCCGGGTGGATGGCGGACGATAGTGCGGGGACACCGTAAAGGATGAGGTCTGAATGCGCTCCTTGTCGATCTGCAACTCTCGCAGCCGTTCCATCACTTTACCCATGATGGAGGCGTTCCGCCTCTGTGCCTCCGTGAGCGATTTGCCGGCGGTCTCTAAGCCAAACGTCACATAGGCGGTATCCGGAACATGCGGAACCATCCCCGTATCGCTCACGGTGAGCGTTGGCGTCCCGGCTCTCACCTCATCATACGCCTGTGCCGCAACCGGATATCCCAGCAGCACCAGCAACCAGACGATCACCATGCTTCGCCTCCTTTTCCGAATACTACTGCTGCACACCATCATTTCTCTCGCCTCTCGCCTCTTATCCGGTCAGCTTGGTGTCGGCTCATGTATCTTCTGAATCTCACATGAGAAACTTTTCCACTCAACCGACGGCGGATAATCCTGTTGGGAACATGAAGAGCGACAGAATTTCAATCAATTGCGAGGTACCGCCTTTGGCATCAACCAACTCTACCCCCATCTTCTGTGGATAAGCCTGTGCACAACTTCATCGGCTATCGTAAAAGAGCAAGGATTGAGCAGTCATTTCTGCAAAGTGCCCACTTTTTAAGCGTCCGCTTCCAGTGAATGCCGACACCATATCTAGTGGCTCATCGAAAGAATTTCTGCTTTCTGACACATTTTTCTGAGTATTCCCGTTGACAGTCACGAATCGACGCTACTAGAGCGTGCTTCGCGATGAGCACCGCCGAAACTATCCACAGCCACAATGGTTTTTGGGCGACCACAGCCCGATTCGCTGACCTGGAGCGAGGGTTTGAATCTGTCAAGAGTTGCGCAGAAAATCCTTCCACGCGGCTCAGTCCAGAGACCGGAAGAAAATCATTCACTTGTGACAACCCCCAGTCGCGGTGAGCTGCTTGAAACTATTCTCCTTCGCCGAATACCCCGTAGCTTGCTACGGGGATGAAGGCCAGGAGAACCCTCCGTAGCCTTAGCGAAGGAGGGTAATGGCTTCGGAGAATTTCGCAAGATACCCCGCAGCTTGCTGCGGGGAGCTTCATTTTTTTCGGTAGACGTTCAGCCCCACTTTCTCCTGGCGATCCGGGATTGTCACGTTTCCTTCCGTCGAAGCGATGATGATGGTCTTACCCGAGGCCGACGGTCCAAATTCCTTCGTTAAGTCGACTTTGATCGTCAACATCGTCCCCTCAACGGTCATTTCAACGTTCTTCATGCTCGCTTCCTTTCCGTGCTGGCCCCATCCGCTAGGCGTCAGTACCCACGTCCCGTGCTGCCCCCGCGCCCCATCCGATCAAGGGGGAGAGCCTCGTATCGCTGCTTCACATCGGGATGTTCGTTGAGATAGCGTTTCACCGCCGCGTCATCAGCGAAGATATCCCGGCTCCGCCCGCGATAGTCCTCCAGCGTCAGGCCATGCTTCGACAACAACGCCGTCAATTTTGCATTGATGTCCGCACCCATCGCTTGCATCTGTTCCTGCGACGGCCGTTGTCCTTCGCCGAATCGCTCGCCCCCCTGGAAGTAATTCATCATCATCTCACCGATTTCAATGCGCGCCTTCACGAATTTTTCCACCTCGGCCGGTTCCGCAGCCAAGCCAGCACCCGCCAACAGCATGATCCCCGAAACGACACTGATAATAAGCCGCGCCTGTTGCATCTTCAGAATCCCCTTTCCGCAATAGGAATGCACCATCTCTATCTGTGACAGCCCGACTATGATAGCATCCTGAATCGCAACTTTCAGGCTCAGATTCTCGGTCCCGTTGCGTTTCAAAATGCGGGCCGGGACGATCTGCCCACCATGGAAATGAAAAGCCCCACAATCGTGACCGAGCAAAACACGGCGCCGGCCCAGAATGTGGCAGATGGGCCCCATTGATCCCATAGCAGTCCCGCCACCACACTCGCCGCCAGCATCGCCACGCCGCAGGCGAGATTGAAAAACCCATAGCCCGTCCCTCGCAAGTCTTCCGGTGCATGGTCGGCCACCATGGCAGCCAGCAAACCTTGCGTCATACCCATATGCATCCCCCAGAGCCCTACGCCTACGATCACAATACTCCAGTGCCCGGCCACAGCCAGCACGACATCCGCTGCGATGAGCATCAACAACCCACACCCAAGCAACTTGCTATGACTCACGCGATCCGCCAGTCTCCCGAACGGATAGGCCGTCACTGCGTATACCAGATTCATGGCAACCATGGTGAGCGGCACAACCGCGAGCGGCATTCCGGTTTGTTGGGCCTGCAGAACGAGAAAGGCCTCGCTGAATCGGGCCAATGTGAACATCGCGCCGATACCAACCACCCACCAATAGGCTCGGCTCAGTCGGGCCAAATTCTTCGAGGTGATCGGGTTGACGCCTTTGTGGGCCTTGCTCGATACAGGCTCCTGCACACCGAATTGCAGCAGCGCGACGGCCAGCAACCCTGGCACGACGGCGACCCAAAAGACGGCTCGAAAATCGTCGGCCCAAAGCAGCATTAAGGCCACTGCCAGCAAGGGGCCGAGAAAGGCCCCGACGGTATCGAGCGATTGACGCAACCCGAACGCGGCTCCTCGCAGATGCGGAGGCGTGAGGTCGGCAACCAGCGCATCGCGCGGCGCACCGCGCAAGCCTTTTCCTATCCGGTCCAACAGACGCGCGGCCACCACAAGCCCCAGCCCTGACGCCATGGCAAACAGCGGCTTGGTGAATGCGCCCAACGCGTAACCGAAGAGGGCCAGCGGTTTCCGCCGTCCCAGATAATCACTCAAGGCGCCGGAAAAGACCTTGACCACCAAGGCAACAGATTCGGCGAGGCCTTCCACGATGCCGACGGCAATGGCGCCGGTGCCGAGCACCGTGACCATAAACAGCGGTAGCAGGCTATGGATCATCTCGGACGAGACATCCATCAAGAGACTGACGAACCCGAGCGCCCAGACACCGGAGGGAATCCGGCCCGGCCGATGATCGGAATGGGTGGTGATGTAAGGACGCTGCACCGCGGCCCTACTCTACCGATCGGCCTTGTAAAAACAGGCTCTGTTCCAATGTGCGAAAGAAGTGCTGGTAGGGTACGGGGTCTTCGACGGCACGCAGGTAATATTGGGCGCTGGCGCGCACGACGAGCTGGGCGTCGTTTCGCTTGCGGACGGTCGCAGTGAATCGGACCAGATTGCTCCGGTGATAGAACGGCCCCCACGTGCGTGCGTTGCGATTGAGCACGAGCAGCTCATCTGGCCGATACAGCACATAGCTCAAGTCACCCCCATGCACCTGTTCGTTCTCGACATACTTCTTCCCGGACACGACACCCAGGTCTTCATCAAGCACCTCGACTTTGAAATCCAGGTCCTGCATGGTGGAGAGGATGGCGGCGAGCATTCGCCGCCGATCTGTCGTGTCAAATGCCCTCGATTGGGCGGCGCGGATCTTGACCTGGCTTTCGTCGGAAAGCCAAATCTGCTCCCGCGAATCCCACTGGTTGTCATGCCGCAATTCGTAGGGCATCGGGCAGCCCTGTAAGAGCAAGCAGAGCAGCCCACCGCACGTGAGGCCCAGGGAGTTCTTCATTCTCGCAGCCAGCAGATCATACCTCTTGTCAGTCAGCAGGGCAGCCCTTGCCCGGATTAGTGTTTGGCAACGAAGAGTGATCGCTCCAAGGTCGCGAAAAAATTCTGATAGACCTTGGGATCGTCGATGGGCTTGTTGTTATAGATGGCATTGGCGCGGACCGTCATCTTGCCTTCGGTTTCTGGACGCACAGTGACTGTCACGCCCACGACATCATAGTAATTCGGCTCGGCAAAACGCGCGGCCGTGACCAACCCCAAGGACTCATTGGCCCGCTCGATGATAAAGCCCAGGTCTTGCAATGCCGCAATCACGCCTCGCATGGCAACCTGCCGCTCTTTCACATCGAAGGACCGGGTTTGTATGCTCCGAATCTTTAATTGCGCCTCGGTCGGCGCGAGCAGATCAGGGCTGGGCTGAGGGGCGGCACAGCCGTGCGCAACAACTAACAGGGCAGCGGCAAACATTCCGATTATGTTCCCACGCGTCATGGCAGCCTCACGTTCAGAGTGCAAACGGTTCCAGAAATACCGCTTTCGACAGCTTGGCGAAGAAGGTCTGATACAGCACAGGGTCGCGCAGCATTTCCATCCGCTGCTCGCCCGGTGGAATCGCCTGCTGGCCGGAAGACCCATCCCCTTTCCACACCACACGATAGAACACCACCCTCACCTCCTGCCGTGTGGATTCGGGATTGACGGGCCTGGTGATCAAGGTGGCGGCAATTTTTTGATGCAGGTCCACGGGAAGGACGATCGGAGGCTGTTGCACGAATATCAAACCGGTACTTAGGAGAAAGACGAGAAATCGAGTGATGTCTTGGCCGTGCTCGCGGGCGCTTCGCTCCTTCGTGGCGCGAAGAAATCCTACCTCACGCACGCTTTCCTCAACCTGAAACCCCAAGTCTTGCAGCACAGCGGCAGAGGCAGACAGAAGCTCGGTTTCATCCCTGGTTTCGAACCCGCGGGTTTGCATAGCCCGGTTGGCGGCACTCTCAGCTTTCAGTTGGAACAATTCATCCGGTTGTGTGGGAGTCACACACCCTGCGATCTGAACCGCAAGAGCGAGGCCGCTTGCAGCCGCAATCCATGACCGCATCGTCCAGCCCAAGCCTCGGCTAGAACTGCGTGGCGTTGTAGGCAAAGTCCCGGACCTTCTTGTCTTCGTCATACTTGATGATGATGGTCAGGGTACGCTGCCGCGTGGAGCTGGAACTGTCACGGGCGGCGGCACCGACGATGATGATTCCCGCAAAGGACGATCTGGCCGTGTCGACCCGGTCGGTGGAGACCTTGTCATAGATCCATACTTCTCGGCGCTTCTCGTCCGTCGTCACGATGTTGGGGCTGCCGAGCAATTCAGCCACTTGAGAGGCCGCCATGCCGACCTTGACCTCACCCTGGACTTTCCCGACGGTCAGCCGATCTTCTTTGATCTCGGCCTGCCCTCCCGTGCATCCCGGCGCCACCGCCACCAGACACAAACCCAACACGATCCATGATCGCTTCATCGAATGTCCCTCCTCGACAGACAAGTCCTCGCACGACCAAATTCTTACAGGAACACGATACACCCTCTGGAACGAAATTTCATCCGTGAGCCGAAGCATGCGGCGCACGCCGAAACGAGGCCCTCTATTCTGTCAATCCTCTTCGTCCTGGCTCTCACCATACGCCGAGGGAATTCCATACCGTTTGCACTTCTCCCAGAGTGCCTTACGGGACAACCCCAAGATTTTGGCGGCGGTCGTGCGGCTGCCATCGACTCGTTCCAACAGAGAAACGATATAGTCTCTCTCGAAAACTTCCCGTGCCTCGGCGAGCGTCGTCACCGGCCCATCGGCCTTCCGCTTGCCGCCGGTCAGGCCTTCACTGCAAAATCCGCACGACTCTTGCGGGGTACCGCCGAGATAGGGGCACGATTGGAACCCGCAGAGATCCTCCGGCCGAATCGATTCCCGCTCGTGTCCGAGCGCCACGGCCCGCTCGACCATGTTGACCAACTCCCGCACGTTCCCCGGATAGGAATACCGGAGCAACAGTTCGCGGGCCGGCGGCGAAAAGCCCTTCAGCTTCTTGCTGAGCTTCTCCGAACAGGCATCCAGCACGTGCTCGGCGATCACCACAATGTCTTCTTGCCGTTCTCTCAGTGGAGGAACAATGACCTGCACGACATTGAGCCGATAATAGAGATCCTCCCGGAACCGGCCTTGCGCGACCTCTTTTCGCAGATCTTTTTGAGTGGCGCACACCAGGCGAACATCCGCATCGATCGTGTCGTTCCCGCCGACCCGCTCGAACGTCCGCTCCTGCAAGACCCGCAACAATTTCACCTGAACCACCGGCGACAGTTCTCCGATTTCATCGAGGAACAGGGTGCCCCGATGGGCCAGCTCGAAGCGCCCGCGCCGCTGGCGTAGCGCGCCGGTGAAGGCGCCCTTTTCATGGCCGAACAACTCGTCTTCCAGCAGCGTCTCCGGCAATGCCGCACAGCTGACTTTGATCAGCGGCTGATCCCGCCGCGGGCTGTTCTGATGGACGGCGTTCGCCACCAATTCCTTTCCCGTTCCACTCTCACCCAAGATCAAGACCGTCGAATCGGTGGCCGCGACCAGTTTGATTTTGTCCAGCACCCCGCGCATGCGGCTGTTCGCGCCTAAAATGCCGTTGAAGCTGAACTTGTCCTCCAAGGTCGCTTTGAGATCTTGGTTCTCACGGCGCAAGATGACGACATGGGCGACCCGTTCGACGATCAGCAGCAATTCATCCATCTGAAACGGCTTGGTCAGGTAATCCACCGCGCCCAATTTCATCGCGCCGACCGCGGTTTCCACCGACCCATGCGCCGTAATCACGATCACGTCCGTCTCCGGGGATTTGTCTTTCGCCGCTTTGAGCACCGTCAGTCCGTCGGCTCCCGGCAGCCGCAAGTCGGTAATCACCAGATCGAACTTGTGCTTCGACAGCATCTCGATGCCTTCGGTACCGGACGCCGCCGCGTACACGTCATAGCCGACGGCCTCTAGCGCATCTACCATCGAAAGCCGCATCAGCGGTTCGTCGTCCACGAGGAGAATTCCGAGACCCTTCATAATCCCTTCTCCACCAGCACACGCTCACGAGACACCGGCAAACAGATGGTAAACGTCGTGCCCTTACCAACCTCGCTCTCCACCAAGATCCTGCCGCCATGGCGTTCCATGATGCCGAGGTTGACGGACAGCCCCAGCCCTGTCCCTTCCCCTTCGCCTTTGGTCGTAAAGAACGGATCAAAGACGCGCGGCAGCACCGACGCGGGAATGCCCGACCCCGTATCGCTGACTTCGACCCGGCAAATACCCTCGGCTACGGACGTCCGGATCATCAACAGTCCTCCGTGCTTCATCGCCTGCACGGCGTTCAAGATCAGATTCATCAAGACTTGCTCGATCATGTGGCGATCCACCATCACGTGGGGCAGGCCTTCCCCCAACCGAGTCTCCAAGGTGATGCGATTGGGTGCAAAGAGATGCGTCGTCAGCACCAGCACTTGGTCGACAATCCCGTTGATGTCGGCAGGGCTGAACTCGGGCTCATGCTGCTGAGAGAAATCGAGGAGTTGCCGCACGATCTTCTGCACTCGGCGAACACCGTGCTCCATGGAGGCCCAGTATTCTTCCTGGCGCGCCGCGGACAACCCGCCCTTCCGCAGATTGTAGAGACAGTTAAGAATGCCCCCAAGCGGGTTGTTGATTTCGTGCGCCACACCGGCGGCCAATTTCCCGACCGACGCCAGTTTTTCGGAGTTGCGGATTTGCTGCTCCAGCTTCTTCGTGTCCGTCATATCGCGGGCGATGCCGAGGACACCGAGAATTTCCCCGTCGGCACCTTGCAACGGCGACACGCTGACCATGACCGTACGAATCTCGCCCAGGCGGGTGACCACTTCGACTTCATACACCTGCTTGGCGCCGATATCCAGCGAGTTCTTCAGCCAGCGTCCCCGATGGCGGCGCGACAGCAAGGAGAGATACGGCCGTCCCAGAAGGTCCTCCTTGCGATACCCCCAGGCATCGACTTTACCGTTGACGTAGGTAAATCGCTGGTCCTGGTCAAGGGTGTAGATGACGTCATTGGCGTTCTCCAGCAAATTCTCCAGATATTGCTTTGTCCGTTCAATCTCCTCGGTCCGCTCACGGACTTTCGACTCGAGATCCTCTCGGTACGAATCCAGCTGGCGCTCGAGTTTTTTTCGATCCGTAATGTCCCGAAGTTGCACCATGACCAGCATGCGGTCGGCGCCTCCAACCCGGATCAGATCCATTTCGACCGACGTCTCCGCCCCTCCGGAATGGAAGACGGTCAACTCCTGGGTCGGAATGCGCGGCTCCCCAGTGGAAGCCTCTCGCAGCCAACCCGCAAACGCGGCGCGGTCCTTGACCGAGACAATGTCGAGTACGTTTCGCCCGATGACCGTTGCCTCCGTGTACCCCAGCGCCTGCTCTTCCCGCTTATTGACGGCAACGACCGTCCCTTCGGCGTTCACCATGAAGACCGAATCGGCCACCTGATCAAACAGGGCTTTGTATCGAGCCTGCGACGCAACCAGCTCTTGCGTACGCTCCGACACCGCCTGTTCCAGACCCGAGGTATAGCGGCGCAGTTCCTGCTCCAATCGGCGTCGTTCCGTCACATCCCGGACAAACGCGCGGGAATGGACCAGTCCGCCGTGCGCCCGGTCGAACAACGCCGTGGCATGGATCTCCACGTCGATCGGACGGCCATCCTTCGCCAACAGGACCGTATCCATCGAACCTTGCCCTTGCGCAACCAATCGCTCAAGGAATTGGAGCACCACCGCTTCGTTCCCGCGTGGCACCAGATCCCAGAGTTTCAAGGCCAGCATGGCATCAACGGTATAGCCGAGCTTGTCGAGACCTGTTTTGTTGACGTGCACAAACCGGCCATTGCGGTCCAATTGGTAAATCATTTCCGGCGAATGCTCGATCAGGTCGCGATACCGTTCTTCCAATCGCCGGACCTCGTCCATCCGCTGCTCGATTTGGCCGAATGAAAGCTGGAGATTCCTGGCCATCTGGTTGAACGCCTCGGCCAACCGTTCGATTTCATCCCCGGTTTTCAGCTCCAACCGCTGTTCCAATCGACCGCTCCCGATCTCTCGAACTCCGTCGTGCAACAACCGGATGGGTGTGGCGATCCGTCTAGCCATGACCACCCCGATTCCACACAGCACCGCGAGCACGATCCCTCCGAACACCAACACTTTGACCATCAACGCGCCGAGCGGCGCGAAGGTTTCCGCCGGATCCTGGCGCACCACCGTCACCCAGGTTTTACCACCGATGCTCCCCGGCGCGAGGCCGTCGGCGAATCGCACCGGCGCGAACCCGATCAAAGCCTCTTTGCTCCCATGTGAGTCATCGGCGGCTTCGGCCCATCCTGGCTTCACGGATGCGAGCAGGCTACTGAGTTCGGATGTCAGCGTATGGGCTTCGGGAGCCAAGACCGGACACATCACCAGACTCCCGTCTGAACTGAACAACATCGCATGGCCTGTGGCGCCGAGCGCCACCTCGGCGATGGAATGGAACAGCGTGTCGCGGCGCAGCAGCACCGTGACGGCTCCGATCACCCCCTGCTGTTGGTCATCCATGATCGGTGCCGCCACCACCAGCACATGGGTTCCAAAGGCCGGCTCAAAGACCATTTCACCGACATAGGGCTCCCGGCTGCCTCCCTGTACCACCGCCTGCCACCAAGCGGTCTTGGCATACGAATAGTCCACTTGCGGAATGGAACTGACCACCAGCGCCCCTTCGCTATCCGTCACCAGAATCCCGACGTAATCCGATTTTCGAATTTCATGCCATCGAATCAGATAATTGGTGACGATCCGGTTGACAAAGAGCGGGAACTCGCTGCGCTTGTCGCGCTGTCCCCATCGCTGCTGCCAATCCCTGATGATCTCCAGAATGCTGTTCGCGTCTTTGCCCTCGTAGCTGCGGTTGGCTTCCGAGACGGCGGTACGGAGGAAGGGGGTCGTCGCGAGCTGCTGCGCCTCATTCATGCCGCGGGTGACGTGCATCTCAATGCGGCGAGCGGCTTCGACGGCGGCTTCCTTGAAATTGGCCCCGGTCGCCTCTCGCACGGCGCGGCGTTCTTCGATGTAGATGAGAATCAGGAGGAGAGTCAGCGGCAGGAGACCGACCAGCACAATCGCCGCGATGATCTTCCGCTGGAGACTGTGAGACCGGCTCCAGAGTGCCATAATTTCACCACGGTGATCTGCTATTCCACCACCCGGCCTAGCTGCGTTTCAAGAGCCGGCCCCCGCTTCCAGGCCAGAGCAGCACCAGCGGGCTGGCGACGAACACGGACGAGTAGGTGCCGATGATGACACCCCAGAGCAACGCGAGTGAGAAATCGTGCAGGACCTCACCGCCTGCCAGGGTCAACGGGATCAAGACCAACACGACGGTCATAGTCGTTACGATCGTGCGGCTCAACACTTGATTGACCGCGTTGTTGATCGTCTCTTCTTCGGTCTCGCGGCGGCGCACTCTCAGATTTTCCCTGATCCGGTCGAATACCACGACGGTGTCGGTCAGCGAATACCCCGCCAGCGTCAAGAGCGCCGTCACGATCAACAGCGTGATCTCCTTGTCCAAGATATAGAAGGTCCCGATGACGGCGAGGACATCGTGGAACGTCGCCAGCGCCGCTGCGATGCCGAACCGCAACTCGAACCGCGCCGCAATGTACATGATGATCCCGGCAAACGAAATGACGATGGCGATCAGCGCATCTTCTTGCAACTTCTTGCCGATCGTCGGCCCGATTTCGGTGGTGGAATCGACTACGAACTTGTTGTTCGGAAATTCCTTCGCAAAGACGCCCACAACTCGTTCCGCTGTTTTTTCCTCGATCGTCGTCGAGGCCTTCACACGAATGAGCAGCTTGTTGTCCTGCCCAAATTCCTGAAGTTCAGCGTCGCCGACCCCATTCGACTCAAGGGCCTTGCGCGCCTCATCGATGCGGACCGCCTGGTCGAATTTCAGCTGCACGGCCGTGCCACCCGCAAAATCGATGCCGAGATTGGCCGAACCCAGTGCGATCTGGACCAGAGCGATCAGCCCTAGGAGCACCATGACTCCGGATACGGCAAAGGCGATCTTGCGCTTGCCCATAAAATCGATGTTGGTCTTCCCCAGAATCTCTAACATGCGTACTCCTCAATTTGCAGCTGACAAGCGGGCAAGCTGACAGGTCTCATGATCTCGCTCGCTTGCTTGTCAGCCTGTCTCCTGTCCGCCATCGCCTAAATGCTCAACGTCTCCACCTTGTGCCGTTGATTCGACAGATCAAAAATTACTTTTGTGCCCACCAGCGCCGTGAAGAGATTGATCGTGATCCCCAAACAGAGCGTCACGGCAAACCCCTTGATCGGCCCGGTTCCAAACAGAAACAGCGCCACCCCGGTAATCAATGTCGTCACGTGCGAGTCGATGATGGTGAGCAGGGCTTTGTCATATCCGGCGTCGATCGCGGTTCGCACAGCCTTGCCGCTTCTCAGCTCTTCACGGATGCGCTCGAAGATCAGCACATTCGAGTCAACCCCCATGCCGATGGTGAGCACGATGCCCGCAATGCCGGGCAGCGTCAAGGTCGCGGTTAACGCCGACAGCGCACCCATGAGGCAGAGCAAGTTCAGGATCAGCGCGAAATCCGCAATCGCTCCCGACAGGCGGTAATACACCACCATAAAGATCACGACCAGCAGACCCGCAAAGAGCGTTGCCCGAACGCCCTTGTCGATCGAATCTTGCCCAAGCGACGGGCCGACGGTCAGGTCCTGCACGATCTTCAGCGGCGCCGGCAACGCGCCGGCCCGTAACACGATGGCGAGATCGTTGGCCTCCTGAGTCGTAAAGGTTCCTGTAATCTGCGCGCGGCCTCCCGATATCCGCTCCTGAATCACCGGGGCTGAGTAGATAGTGTTGTCAAGGACGACCGCCATGCGTTTCTTGACATTGTCGCCCGTGATCCGTTCAAACTCTTGTCCTCCCCTGGAGTCGAACGTAATGGACACATAGGGATCGTTGAATTGGCCGATCGAGACCCTGGCATCGCTCAGCACATCGCCGGTCAACATCACGCGCTTCTTGACGAGATACGGAATGCGGAATTCTCGGCCGGTATCTTTGTCGACCGCCCGCTCGAACAGGATCTGATCGCCTTCTGGCAGCTTGTTCTCGAACTGCTGGAGGATTTCGGCCTCCTTGTCCTTGGGAATACGGACCGGCAAATCCACCCGCATCTGGTTGTCTTCGTCCAGCATCTTGAACTCAAGGAGCGCCGTTTCCTTGATGAGGTCTTTCGCGCGCTTTGGCTCCTTGACCCCCGGCAGCTGCACCACGATTTGGTTCAACCCTTGCCGCTGCACCACCGGCTCCGCCACGCCGAACTGATCAATGCGGTTGCGGATCGTCTCCAGCGCTTGGTTGATGGCCGAGTCCTTGATGCGCTTGGACTCCGTGTCGCGGAGTTCCCAGACCAAGGACGTCGCGGATCCCGCCGATTCGCGTTCCGTGAACGTCGGATAGTCGTCGATCAGCTTCTGAATCTGCGCCTTCAAGTCCGCGTTCTGAAATTGAAGCGTAATGACCTCCGGCCCGGTGCGCTTGACCGATTCAACCGGAATCTTTTTATCGACCAGCTGGTCTTGGAGCGCCGTGACGGTGCGCTCAACCGCGATTTCCACGGCACGCGCCTCCTCGACTTCCATGACCATATGGATGCCGCCCTGGAGATCCAATCCCAGCGTAATCCCCTTGTTGGGAAGCACGGCCTTCGCCCAACTCGGCAGCGCTTGATACGCCGGCTGGTATGACGGCAGGAAGCACACCACCGAGGCCACCACGACCAGCGCCAACAACCACAATCGCCCGCGGACTTTCTTCATAACGTCTTCAACCCCTCTGTTCCACGCAGCCTATGCGTCCTTATCCTTCTCTTTGTCCTTCTCGTCATCGTCTCCCCGGAGACGAGCGATATTCTCCCGCTGTATTTTGATTTTGACATTGTCGGCAATCTGCAGCGTGGCCGTGTCCTTTCCGAGATTCGTGACCGTTCCCCAAATGCCCGACGTGGTCACAATCTTGTCGCCCTTCTTCACCGCATCCACCAGCGCCTTTTGATCTTTTTGCCGCTTTTGTTGCGGGCGGATCACCAGAAAGTAAAAAATGATAAAGATCAAGGCAAACGGCACCAGCGAGAGCAGCCCGCCCGCTCCGGATCCTGCCGCTCCCCCACCCGTCCCCTCGGCCCACGCTATGGATTCCATCAGCATCGAACAGTTCCCCCTCTTGAGTTAGAGATCGTGCGCCGCCTCGGCTTCGCCCTCAGCGGAGACCATGGAGTCGGACGATTCCGTCGCACGCGCGCGATAAAATGCCTCTCGAAATTCTTCGAATGTGCCCTGCGCGATGGCGGCCCGAATCCGGCGCATGAGGTCCGAAAAATACCAGAGGTTGTGCACCGTATTCAGCCGCGAGGCCAACATGTCCTTGACCATGAACAGATGGTGCAAATAGGCCCGCGAGTATCGCCGGCACACCGGACACCCGCAACCGGCATCGATCGGCCGTTCATCATGGACATACTGCGCCTGCTTGATGACGATCCGCCCCGCTGCAGTGAATAACGACCCGGTCCGGCCATGCCGGGACGGGACCACGCAGTCAAACACATCGATTCCGCGCGCCACACCCTCGACCAGATCCTCCGGATGCCCCACGCCCATGAGGTAGCGCAGCTGGTTCTCCGGCAATTCCGGAACCGTCACATCAAGCATCGCATGCATGTCGGCCTTGCTCTCTCCCACGGACAAGCCGCCGATCGCATAGCCGTCACACCCCAGCGCCGTCACCTCTCTCGCCGACTGTACGCGCAAGTCCTGATCCAACCCACCTTGGACGATGCCGAACAGCCCCTGGTCTGTCCTCCGCCGGCTCGCTTGACATCGCTTTGCCCACAAAGTGGTGCGCCGCACACTGTCCTGCACCGCCTCCCGGCTCGCCGGCAGCGCGACACACTCATCGAATGCCATGATGATATCGGCTCCCAATGCTTCCTGAATCTCGACGGCAGTTTCCGGCGTAATGAAATGGGTCGAGCCGTCGAGGTGGGACTGAAACGTCACCCCTTCATCCGTCACCATGCGCAGTTTGGCCAGGCTGAACACCTGAAAGCCGCCGCTGTCCGTGAGAATGGCCCCGGACCAGCCGGTGAATTCGTGCAGTCCTCCCAGCTCGGCCACCAGTTTATGGCCGGGGCGGAGATACAAATGGTAGGCGTTGTTGAGCATCAACCGAAATCCCAGGCTCGCCAACTCGTCCGGCTCCAGTCCTTTGACCGGTCCCAAGGAACCGACCGGCATGAACGCCGGGGTCTCGATCACCGCACGGGCGGTCCGAAGCCGGCCGAGGCGGGCTCGGGTCCGGACATCATGCTGACGAAGCTGGTACTCAATCATCATGCGTGTGCCTGCGCCGCTACATCTGCTCGGGTGCCGAGATACCCAGCACGGCCAAGCCGTTATGGATGACCTGCTGCACGCCCCTCATTAACACCAGACGCGCGGCGGTCTTGTCCGGTGTCAGTTCTTCAGCCGGTCCCGCGTCACTCTGCTCCTGGCCGCCCACTGGAGGCAGAATCCGATGCTTGTTGTAAAACGTATGCAGCAGCGACGCCAATTGTTGCAAATAGTAGGTCACCCGGTGCGGCTCGAACGTGGCCGCGCTGGTCTGAAGGACTTCAGGAAATGCCGAGAGTTTTCTGATCAAACCGAGTTCGTCCGGATCGGTCAAGACCGAAAGGTCCGCTTCACTTGCCGAGGGACGGGAGATTCCCCGTTCAGCGGCCACACGCCACAGACTGCATAGTCTGGCGTGCGCATACTGCACGTAATACACCGGATTGTCGGCGGAGCGCTGGGTGGCCAATTCCAAATCGAAATCGAGATGGGTCCGCGAATCGCGCATCAAAAAAAAGAACTTCGCGGCATCGGCCCCGACTTCGTCGATGACTTCCCGCATCGTAATGAACGATCCGGTCCGCTTCGACATCTTCACTTCGGCGCCGCCCCGCAGCAGCTTGACGAGTTGAACCAGCACCACATGCAGACGCTCTTTCGGGTGGCCGTAGGCCTGCATGACGGCCTGCATGCGTGGAATATAGCCATGGTGGTCCGCGCCCCAGACGTCGATCAGCAGATCGTAGCCACGCCGGA
Source organism: Nitrospira sp. (assembly GCA_016873455.1). GTDB lineage: Bacteria > Nitrospirota > Nitrospiria > Nitrospirales > Nitrospiraceae > Nitrospira_D. Next base: position 47,749 of record VGXE01000005.1, read on the forward strand.
GTTTGTCGCGATGGTATGCGATATCGGCCGCCAGGTACGTGTATTCGCCGTCCTGTTTCTTGACGACACGGTCTTTCTCGTCGCCGAACGCCGACGACCGAAACCAGAGGGCGCCGTCCTGCTCCAACAGCAAGCCGCGGGATTGTAGTTCGTCAAGCACCTGTTCGACAGCCTGTGACTCATGGAGCGACGCTTCGCTGAACCACGATTGAAGCTCGACGCCAAAGGAGGCGAGATCCTCTCGAATCTGGCCCAGCATGTCCTGATAGGCAAGCGTCCGGCAGCGGTCCTCGAGATCCGCCGGCACGGAATTTCCCGGCGTGTCACCGAGCTGTTCCTTGATTCGTTCGGCCACAGCAGTGACGTAGGCGCCATGATAGCCGTCTTCGGGAACGGCGGCAGACTGCCCACACAGCTCCAGATAGCGCGCATAGACCGACGCGCCAAAGAGTTTCATCTGCCGTCCCGCATCGTTGATGTAGTATTCGCTAGTGACGTCGTAGCCGACCGCGTTCAGCAAGCGCACGATCGCCTGTCCGACCGCGGCGCCACGGCCATGCCCGACGTGCAGCGGACCGGTGGGATTGGCGCTGACATATTCCACCTGCACCCGGCGGCCCTTTCCCAGATCGGCTGTGCCATAGGCTGTACCTTGGGATTCGATTTCTTTCAGGACCTCTTGCCACAAAGCCGGCTTGACAGTGAGGTTCACAAACCCAGGCCTCACGATCTCCACCCGTTCGAACAGCTGTTCCCTCCTGGGAAGATTGTCGACGATGATTTGTGCGATGTCGTACGGCGGTCGTTGTTCAGAAGAGGCCAACGACATGGCCACCGTCGAGGCGAGATCACCCCATTCAGGCCGCTTTGGCGCATCGAGCGTGAGTGCCGGCCACGCCTCCGTTTTCAGTTGCCCCTTCTGCTTGGCTCCATTGAGAGCCCCAAGCAGCGCCGTGGCTACCATCTCTTGGACGACACCCTGAGACACAACCGATCTCCTAAGTGCTTACCATTGAAAGAAAAAATCAAATGGGGACTGTAGCACACGGGGGTTACTGAAACAAGGCATAATCTGAGGGATTTCGAGGGGTTGTGCTTTTCCAGCCATTGCCGGCGATCCCCTGAACCGCCTTGAGAATATCCCCAACGGCGATGGCAAGGCAGGGTTTGTCTTCACAATGGCGGACCTCTTCCCACGAACGACACGCACAGGCAGTTCCTTGCAACACGACCGTGTGGGCGCCGCGCGGGGCCCACTGATTCGGATCCGTCGGACCGAACAGCGCGAGCGTCGGCACACCCAGGAGTGCCGCCAGGTGAGTCATGCCGGAATCATGGCCGATATACACACGCGTCTGCGCCATGACCCCGGCCACGATCGGCAGATCCTGCCCTCGCAAGACAGTCGGAGCCATCGGTAATCGCTGACGCAACTGTGCCATGATGGCCTCATCCACCGGCCCTTCAAGGACAAGAGCCTCTAGACCTTCTTGATTGAGCGCCACCATGACGCTGGCAAGCACCTCGGGGTGTGTACACTTGTGGCGGCTTCCACTCCCTGGATGGATCATCACAAACGGACGATCAGGTGAGAGTCCCATGCGAAGGAGACAGGCCCGGCCTTGTGCCACTACGGAAGTCGAGAGTTGAAGTGGCTCATCCGCAGACCGTTCAACCGCTGGAGCGCCGAGTGATTCCAGAAATCGATCGCTCTGATGCCGGGATCTCAATTGCGGGCTAAACGGTGACTGAATCCGAATCTCACCCACACCACAATGTTCCAAGACCGCCGCGAGGCCTCGATCTTCATCCTTCAACCACGCCACCGCAAGATCGCACGGTTTGAGCCAGTCCCTCAGCTCGGCTGAATCAGGGATTGAGCTGGACCATAAGCCGGCACAGAGGGCTCCTTGCAGGGGCAACGACGCCTGTATCAGCCGGCATTCGAGCAAGAGTTGCCCCACCGACTCATTCGAAATAAGCAGGAGACGATGATCCGGAAACTGCTTCTTGAGCCACCGCAGGGCTGGAACTGCGAGGAGGACGTCCCCCAACGCCCCCGGATGGATGGCAAGAATAGATGGCGCCATAGGCTAGCCGAAAGGATGGGACTTTGTCAGCCGGCCGTGCAACGACCGGACGGTTTCCAGATCAGCGGGCGTATTCACATTGAGGAACGAATGCCCATTCGGATCGATCTCGCGCAGCTCCTCACACTCAACCACTCTCACCGTGATCGAAGGATGGGCCAGACAATCCTGAACCTTTAATCTGCCGGATCGGATCATCTCCTCAAAAACCGGCAGGTATTGCCGGCTATATACCGCATGAGTCGGCTGCACACCCTGACTGAGACGGACAATGACTGCATCGGCTTGGCTTTTCAGAGAAACCAGATAACGAATCACATCGGAATTCAGAAACGGCATATCACAGGCCACCACAAAGATATGCGCAGTCTCCGATTCTTTGAGGCCAGTGTAAATTCCCCCCAACGTTCCACAATTGGGAACGTGATCGCGCAAGACCGGGACATCTGCCGACAATGCCGGGCTGTCCTGGGCGATGACGATGCGTACCTCCTGAAATATCGACCGAAGTATGGCCAGGCTTCGCGCATAGAGTGGTTGTCCCCCCACCAAGAGGAACCGTTTGTCCTCTCCCATTCTGCGGCTCTTACCGCCGGCAAGCAAAACTCCTGTCACATCGCTGATCATGGCTTCATAACGCGTGAGGTTGGCCAAAAAAAGAGGGGGTGGGTCATCCCCACCCCCTCACTCGATTCTTTCCCTCGTCAGCTTGACGAACGCTAGAGGGTCTTGCCCTTCTTCCTGTTCGCGCGGCGCGTGAGGACCCATCCTTCCAACAGGACCACGCCAAAGGCGATGACGACTGGATAGATGTACGTTTCTTGTGGAACCGGGGGATTCATGAACGTGTAATAGAACGCGGACACGGCCATCTTGCGGCCTGCATCCCCGTTGTGTCCATCCCACGCAAAGAATACGGTCGGGATATATTGGCCGACCTCGAAGAAGGTATCTTCGTCGTAGTCCTGATCCTTCTTGTTCCCCAGCGGGCGTTCGATCATGACGTACCACCGGCCGTTCTTCCATTCGCCTTTGAGCACTTTCATATTCTCTTCATAGTTGTCCCGCTGCTCAAAGTCCTTGTCCCAACCGGTGCCTTTGAAGGCTCGGAGGGAGCCGTCGGCTTCCCACTTCACAATATCGACCGGGAACTGTTCATTGGTGCCGAACAAGTACCGCGGCTTGATCGGGGCAGGCAGCTCTTTCCACTTCACTGGTGTTTCAATCGCAATCGCGTCGTTATACACGGCGTAATTGTTCTGGCTCGCCGCAATCGATCCTTCTTCCCCGGTTTTCGGTTCTTGCTCCTTGATATCAATGTTGACTTGCGTCGGCCCCCAAGGAAGCTTCCCTTCGGCAACACTCTTTGTCCGGTCATCCCACTCCAACAAATAGACAATGGACTTGTCGTTGTAGAGGGATCGGACCCAAATGTCATCGATGCGATTGACGAAGTTCCTGGGTTTATGTGTGATCTGTCCGCCCATCGCCACGTAGCGGCGGGGCGCCTTCTGCCAGGCCTCGGCCTCCATATCAGACGGAATTTCACCCTCGACCATATCGGATGGAATCACGAAGTTGATTTTCGGCTTGTCCGTCAGAGGATCGATTGGGAGCGGCTCTCCCAGAGCATTCCGTTCACAGAGGGAGTTCACAAAATTCGCAATGTCCCATCGTTCGTCAACGGACGTGTTATCCGCGAACGAAGGCATTGGCGTACCATTAACCCCAGTAGAGAAGGTACGGAAGATATTGCTGACGTTATACGGATCCTGCCGACTCCCTCTGAAGTTCCAGCACTTGTGCCAATTGGCCGGTTGAATCGAGAAACCCCAGTCGTCTTTCAAGTTAAACGCGTTCCCATCACCACGGCCTTCCATGCCGTGGCATTCCACGCATTTCTTCTCAACAATTAACTCAGCCCCTCGATTTTTGCTTTCATCAGTCGCCGGCTTCGGCTTCAAGTCAGCCAAATTCAAGATCGTCTGAGTTTCCGATTGTTTGTCGGTAAATTTGCGGTCCTTCACGAGTTGAGTCGTCACGAAGGACAGGACTTGGAGCCGTTGCTCCTCTGACAGAATGCCTTCCCACGGAGGCATGGCCGATCCAGGCAAGCCATGCGTGACAGTCTCAAAAAGATCGTTTTGCCCGGCCACAGGCTTCTTTGCGTCGAAGAGAGGAAGCTCTCCGCTGGCTGTGTGCCGGATCTTGAAGGTGCCCTGATTGAAGTTCCGAGGACGAGGCCACAACCGATCGGCACCCGGTCCATCGCCAGCCCCATCGACGCCATGGCACCAGACGCACTTGGTAAAATAGACCCGCTTCCCGGCCTCGATCATTTCCGCAGAAGGTTCTGGTGCCAGATCGCCCTTTTTGAAACCTTCGGGGAGGCCTTGGGCAAACACCAAACTGGTAAACCCGCCGGAAGTCAGAAGGACTGCGAAGGCAGTGGCCGTAACCACACCGGCCTTCGGAGATATGCTGTTCATCATATTCACCCTCATCTCATCCATCAAAGTGTGCAAAATTTTATTGTCCGGCTTAGTCCCACGTGCGGGGATAATAGCCTGTGTGCCAATACTCAAACAAAATCACTTTCCAGATTTCATCGACTGTCAAATGCTGCTCCCACGGCGGCATCACGGACGCCCAGGGGAACCCTTCGTTCGGCAACCCAATCCCCCCCTTCGCGACGCGCCAGAAGATAAACGTTTCCTGGAGCTGAGCAATTGTGCCTGGGTCGGTAAAATTCGCCGGGATCGGATTGAAGGCGAAGGCATGGAGCCCCCGTCCATTGAGATTGTCACCGTGACAGAAGTGGCAATTCTGGAAGAAAATCTCACCGCCCTCTCTCACGTACTTCAAATAGCCTTGGTTCTTCTCGTCCCAGGGATTGGCATTCGGCTTCATCAGCCGTCCCATGCCCTGCTCCACGATATTGGCGTTGCTATACTCCTGATCGTACTTCCCTTCAGGGTTGACACGATAGGGACTTTGCGACGTTTGCAATACATAGGTCTTTCCCTGCACCTTGGTGCTGGCCGGAGGAGCAGGATGGACAGTCCGCAATTCGATCGGTTCCTCAGACTTCGGCATCATCGCATTGAACGAAAATCCTCCGATCAAGATCGGGAGAAGCACCAGATACATGTAGCGCAGCATTCGGTTCATACCGGTCTGGGCGTCAAGGACATTCATGATGGGCTGCTTGAACTTTTTCCAGTCCTCTTCGCTAGCCGATACCCACATGAAGACCGTGACCAAGGCAACTGTGCCGTACATCGCACGAACACTGAATGGGATCGGCGGATACACACGGAACTTCAGATACATCATCAAGAAGACCCAGAAACCAATCCCTTGCCAAAACCGTGGAATGCCCATCCCCATGGCATTGAGCATATAACTCAATCCGGCAAAACCAAGGACATAACATGCCACCTCAGCAAGCATTTGCATCGGCATGTAGCCTTCAATCAATCGAACCGTGTTTGAAGGAACGACATCAAAAATCATTCCTCCAAGCAGAAGGAGCCCAAGCACTCCGACGAGGGCACCGAGTGACATCAATGCTTTCATCGCAAACTCCCTTTATTCCCTACAGTGACAGACGATCACAGCCTATGAGATCTTCGGTGGCGGCGCGCCAACCTTCACCTGCGAGAGATAATCGACAATCTTCTTCAACGCTCCTGCGCTCAGCTTTTGACCGAAAATCTTCGGCATGGTGTTATCGGGAAACGGCTTCACCACATAGGCACTAGGATCAACGATGGACTCCATAATATATTCAGCCGGGGATTTCGCCGTACCCTTGTATGCAGGATCCTTGATGCGTTGTGCGGCAGTCGTTCCCTCTTCAAGCTTTGGACCGATCGTACCCATCGCTCCCGGGATACCCGGGATCGTATGACAGGATACGCACTGCGCCTTGGCGAGAATCTGATCAACGGGTTCCGTGCCGTCAGCCAACAATGCACTGGGCGGCCCCGCCTTCTCTTCCTGCTGCTTCGGACGATCCGCCTCAGGAATGAATTTCTCATACGATTTAACGATGTCTTCAAATGAGGGCGGATCGACGCCTTCACGGAGATACATCCACGTATCGACCGCTGCCAGCTCCTCCAAGCTCAAGGATATCGGCGGCTTATGAATGGCCGGCATCGGGCTTTCCTTATCATTGGTGCCCTTGACGCCATACCCGCTCACCACATAGCAACTCGGACAGGCATGTGACTCCGCGATGTACTCCTGAATGCTCTCTGCTGTGCCTGCCCCAGGGAATGATTCCTTGACCGCGTATTCACGCTTGGCAGGATTACCCTTTGAGTATTTTGGGTCTTCCAGCCGCTCCTTGCGATTTGGGAGCCCCAACAAATTTGGGGCACGTTCGCCGAGCATCCCAGCATGGAAGGCATGACAAAGTGGGCATTGCCCCTTGCCAATTGCCCCTTGCTCTTGATTTTTTCCAACCCCTCCGAAAATGATCTTTTCACCCTCGTCAGCCAGCTGTTGCGACGTCATGGAATCCCAGGTCTTCTTCTCTTCCACTGGTGGAAATCCACCTTCGACCTGCGGAAGCCAGTTGCCGTACCCGGAGAGAAATGCGGCAATGAAAAACATCAATCCACCAATCTTCAGCAATGCGCTGAGGTTGGTAAAATACAGCGCCATCAGAAAGGTCGTGACCGTGATCATGACCAGAGAGACCGGCAGGAGGCGGCTTTCTCCATAGAAGTTGGTCTTGTAGTTGGCGATCGCAACGAATAACAGGAACGTTGCAATAATCCCAATGAATGTTTTGAATACCGCTCGCTTCTTTGCCGCAGGGTCGTGGATCGACACCTGGAAATAGACGAGCAAGCCAACGAGGCTGGCCAACGCCACCCATCCTATCGAAAGGGCTTCCGAAATCAGATTACCCAAGGTGCAACCTCCTGAGCGACAGGGCGGGAGGACTAGACTGAGCCCCCCACCCCGTGCGATTGCTCAACGCGTGATATCGATTAATGGCTTCCGGCTGGTTGCGGGACACTCCCAGGCACAGCCGCCTTTGCTTCAACCGGCGCCTTCTTGGCGGCTAAACTGCCGAGCCAGAAGACGAATAGAATACTGATCCAGAAAAACAGGACGTTGGCCGAAATCATATTGGCTGCGAATCCCACGGTGTGCGTGTAAGCCCATGGCGAATTATCTCGCATGATTTCGTTGACATGCCAGAAGAGGCGGACCGACGAGCGTATGTAGCCCATCAAACCCATCATCCAGGTAAATGCCGTCGCGAGCATGATCAACGCGTATTGCGAGCGGGCCGATATCTTACCCCACTCGATCGGCCCCATCTGCTTCGCCCCCTTCATCATCATGCTGTTCAACGCAAACATGAAGAAGAGACAGGAGAGCGTGGTCGTGACCTGCGGCACAGACAACCCAACGCGCACGTTCGCCGGGATGTAATAGCCATAGATGGCGAGACCTATAATGTTGATATAGGCGCAGGTGAAGAATACACCCATAAAGATATTGCCGAATTTTGCCCATGACACAGTCGAGACTTTATTCCCTCGCATGTACCAGACGAAGCTCAGCACCGTGGTGGTAATAATGACGTTGATGCCTCCGTTTTTGGCGGACATAACCCCATAATTCCCAAGCACAGGATGTTGCTGCCCTCCCATCGCTTTCAATTCCGCCGGCGTCATGACCATGGTGTGCGGCGTAATGAAGACCATGTAGCCGCAGGCGAGCAAGAAGACCAAGTATTTGATGTACCGCTGATACTTCTCAGCGCCTCGCATCCGGCCCATTGCCTGCCAGAGATAATAGTTGGTACTCAAGAAGAGAATGCCGATCATGGTCGCCTGAATGATAAACAACCAGGCAAGCAAACCACCCATGAGGGTGATTCCCATCTGCTGACGATAGGCATAGACTTCGCGCATCAGCCAGTACCCGGCGAAGGGCAGTGGAATCAAGAACGCCACACCGAGCGCCATCGCGATATAGCCCATCCAATCGTAGTGCGCGCGGTCTTCGTCCGTCTTCGCCGCTAGGAACTTGTACGCGGCATAGGCCGCCACGACACCGCCACCGAAGGCCATGTTGCCCAAAATCCGATGGAGGTTCAGCGGATTCCACAATGCAGTATGAATTACGTGCCAGATATTCCCGAGATACCGGCCCTGCTCATCGACGCCAGCCGGCGACATCATGAAACCGATCCAGGAGTTGGCCAGGAACATGAGCAAGGTGCCGATGATATTCAGGATGACGGACATGCTCAAGTGAATCCACTTCAAGAACCCTTCCTTCATCTTGTCCCAGCCATAATAGTAGATGTAGAGGGTTCCGCTTTCCGCAACAAACATCAGCGCGTAGATGTGCATGACCGGACGGAAGACGCTGGACAGGTAGGAAAAGAATGCCGGATACAGCGTCAGGAACGTGAAGATCAAAATGCCGCCCAGCACGGCCGTCAAGGAGTAGGCCGTCAAACTGATCTTGATAAAGTCATACGCCAGCTGATCATACCGCTTCGCGAGGGCCTTATCCTTGGTCACGACCCCCATGAACTCGATGATCATGCAGAAGATCGGCACGGCCAGCACGAAGCTGCCGTAATAGAGGTGCTGCTGGTTGGCGAACCAGAGCAGGACACGGCTTTCAAAGTTGTACCGCGGATAGTCCTTGGGACCATCCGTCGTCTTCGGAGCAGGAGCACCGACCACAACACCTTCGGTCTTGTAGTAGACGTCGCGCCCCTTCTCGACCTTGTCCCCTTCTTTCTTTGCACCGTCGGCTATCGCCTCTTCGCCACTAGCCAGCGACGGGATCGCCACGACGATCGGAAGCAGAAGGAGGCCAACCATCGCGCACAGCGCCATAATTGAGAACAGGCGCTTACCGATTACGCGGCCCATGAGATACCTCCTTGATTCATTCACTGTCGTTCCTCACATTTTCCACAGCCTGCCGTTCAGCACCCCGATCCACCCGGCTTTATTGGCGGAACAGATACCAGAAGTCCAGGCCCTGCATATCCATCATGTAATGATCGACCGTCAAGAAATATCCCACCGAAATGATGAGTGAGACGATGACGGCGACGACCGGATTATTCAGAACAGCCATTGCTCTCTTCTCCTCTGTTGCTCCCTATCGCGACCCACAGGCGGCGATGCACGACGGATTATCCATCAGCAGGGACACTGTATGCCGGCAAACCAATAGAAAAACCACAACCCTGCTGCGCAGGTAATGTAGAAAATCATCTTGCCGATTTTGACCTTGATCTCACTATCTGGAGGTGATGCCGACGCCATCTGTAACTCCTTATTTCAATTCGAGAGGGGGAAGGGTTTACGCCTTGTGTTTCTTGACATCCAGGGGACCTGAATGTTATTCACTTTTGCGTAAGACGCAGCAGCAAGCCACATCTTATTAGAAGAAAAAATCATGTCGCAAAACTCAAAAGTGTTTGACATTATAGTTTTGGCCGGTATGGTTGTCAACCTGATTTTGGCCGTGTTTTTAATCCTCTACTATTTCGACTTTCTCTAATTCCTCAGAGATTCTTGTCCTGCTTCTCCTCGCTTGATTTCGTCGATCTCGCACAGCGAAATCCGATGGTTTCATCTCGGAAATCCGGCATCATCTTGCTGCGACTCGTGATTCGAAGGTCCGCGCCAGTCGTCGTATAGCTTCCCCCACGAAGCACCCGATAGGTCCCGTACTCAGGACTCGGCGGATTCTGATCCGGCGAGCTCTTATAATACGTTTCACCGTACCAATCCTCGACCCATTCCATGACATTGCCCGCGCCATCCATGACTCCGTACGGACTCTTATCAAGCTGGAATGTCCCGACACGCGCCGTGGCTTCATGCCCGTCATTCACACGAGCCCAATTCGCCCCATCAGGCTGCTCCTTGTCTCCCCATGGCCACAACCTGCCATCGGTGCCGCGCATGGCCTTTTCCCATTCCGCTTCGGTCGGAAGCCGTTTGCCGCTCCAACGACAGTACGCCTCAGCGTCATCCCAGGAGACATAGACGATCGGTTGGTTCATCCCACGCACTTTGGCCCCGCTCTTCGCATAGCGGGACGGGAGTCCAGGTTTTCGATGGCTCGTCGCCACGACAAATTGTTGGTACTGGTGATTGGTCACTTCGAAGCGATCGATCGAAAACGCATCCAAGTGGATCGTCCGCGTGGGTCGCTCATCGAAGCCCCCGCTTTCAGCTCCACGGACGAACGGCCCCGCAGTAATCGTCACCATCTCACTGACAATAGGCTCTTCACCAGGCGTACTCTCTGCCACCGACTCAATTTCGGCAGGCGCGTCAGTCACCGGCTTTTCATACGGGGTCACCGTCGTCCCGCGCAAAATAGCAATGATCGGCATGGCCGCGCATGCCAACACCACAAACAGAAAAACCAATTTGAATTTGGATTCGAGCATCCTGTCTTAGGACCCGCCCTCCGGTTCCAGATCCGCCGCGCAACGGATCCCGATGGTGATATCCGTCCGCCAGTGTTTTGCGGCAAATCGTTTGGAAATCCTCGCGTTATGTTCCGTTTCCCGCCACGACCCGCCACGCACGACCTTCAGATCGGCATTCTCAGGCCCCTTCGGATCCCGATACGGTGATTTCTTATAGTACCCCTCGTCGTATGAGTCAGCCACCCACTCGGCCACATTGCCGGTCATGTCGTAAAGCCCGTAGGGACTCCGTCCTGCCTCAAACACACCGGGAGGCGCGAGATACTTGTATCCGTCTTCGCTGCCGTCCACATTGGCGGCGTTGACGGCAAATTTATCTCCCCACGGATACCGCCTCTTTCCTTCGCCCCGTCCTGCTTTCTCCCATTCCGCTTCAGCCGGCAGACGTTTGCCGGCCCATTTACAATAGGCCATCGCATCATCCCATGAGACGCTCATTGCCGCGAAATCCGGCTGAAGCAGCTTCGATTGGTCGTCCTCGAAGACCTCGATCCTCGGCATGCCGCGCTTCGTCATCTTGGCAAACCGCATGTATTCCGCCTGCGTGACTTCTTTTCGGTCCAGGAAAAATCCTTTCAAGAAGACTTGATGCTCGGGCGCTTCGTCCGGGTCGCCGTCATTGCTGCCCATGGTAAACGGCCCTTCGGGGATCTGGACCATTTCACGGCCTTCATCACCCATCCTCGTCTTGTACATCGAGTAGTCTTCACCCGCCACGGTGCTGACCGTCTCCTTGGCTTCGGACTTGATAGACATGGCCAGTTGCTTCATTTGATTGGCCTTGTACGATTCATAGACCAGCAATCCGACCATCAGCAAGAACGACCCAAACACGAACGCGATCGACCCGTACAGTACGCCCTTGTTTTCCACGCTATGTCCTTTTCTCTCCTATGGCTGAACGACCGAGGGTGCAGCTTGCTCGTTCTCGGCCTTCCGGGCGGCGCGCGCATCCAGCAACATTGAAATGTGCACGCCGAGGAATCCGCCCATGGCGGCTCCAGCCCCGGCCCCGACCCATATGCGATCGAGGCCCGCCAACAGCCACGCCAAGGCACCGCCCAACACGGTGCCGATCATGATGCTGATGAGAAACCGGCGTCCGCCTAGAAACCCGATACCCCCACCCAGTACCAATCCCACACCGGCCGTTACGGGCAACAGCCCATTGTCCATGACGATCCCAATCAGCGTCCCCACCGTGCCCATGACCGCCATCCCCAGGACAATATCCAGCCCTTTCCACAGGGACGTCGACCGGACCTGTTCAACTGTCATGGACCCGCCTCGCTTCTACTTCGCCGGCAACGCGATCATGGGACCGAAATCGATCTCGACTCCGGAGCTCGCCACAATGGAGATCCCCCAGGCTTTGGGAGCAGGCTCGTGACGATGGATCTTCTTGAAATCCTCGTACACGTTCACCCGCTCTTCAAACCATTGGCCCAGCGCGGTGGTCCCGCTTTGAACGACGAGCTCAGTCCCGCTGAACATGCCGCCTTCGGTCAGCGTGCCCTCCGGCTTCGTGGCGCTCCAGACATATTTCGTAAAAACGGGAATGAAGAGGAGATCGGTATCGAGCGACGCATAGATTGCCGCCACCGGCTCGGCTCCCGTCGGCGCCTTCACCAAACGCCAGCGCCACGTCAACACGGGATAGGCCTTGGGATCCCAGTCGATTTTTGTTTTTTTGATCCGCTGTCCTGCATCCTTGGCCGACAAGAAATTCGCTCCGTTCTCCGACTGCACCTTGTACGCCTCGCGGCCTTTTGACTGGCTCCGTTGATTTTCATGGCCCCACGCCGACGGAAACCCATCGGCCTCCTTCGCCTTGAAATCTTCCAGGACGAGCGTCTGCCCCAGTGCCACACCGGGATCCGACCCCGCAGCCCAGCCCCACAGGCCACCGACCACCATCAGGACACGTATCAGCACACTCGATCTCATAGCTCTCTCCAACATTCTGTCTAGGTTTCTTGCGAAGGGACCGGCGCAAGCAACGGCGCCTCTTTCTCACCGAACTCCTCGCCCATCACCGATACCGGCTGCTGTCCACGCTGGCACATCCAGAACAAGACCAAGACCGCCCCCCAAAACACCACCATGTTGAGTGTCACAACCTTGGCGGCCACCGCCAGGTCCGGCGTGAAGGCCCAGGGCGACACATCGGCCATCAGTTCGCTCACATGCCACGACAACCGCCCGGATGACCGGATGAACCCCATCAATCCCATCACCCAACTGAACGCCGCCGCCATACCGAACAACGCCACCATGCCGCGAAAGGGAATCTTGCCCCACTGGATTCCCCCATGGATGATCGCCCCCTTCATCATCGAACGATTGACCAGCAGACTGCCTACAATCACGGTGAACGTCGTGAACGCCTGCGGAGCGGACAGCCCCACGCGAATCTTTGCCGGCAGGTAGAATCCATACACCGATAATCCGATCACATTGATCATGCCGACGGTAAAGAGCACGGCGATCATGATATTGCCCGTCCTCACCCATGAGACGGTCATCGTCCGATTCGCGCGCCGATAGTACAGGTAGCTGAGCGCGGTCAAGAGCAGGATCACGTTGATCGCCCCATTCTTGGACGACATGACGCCGTAGTTCCCGACGACTGGATGCTGCGCGCCACCCATCGCTTTCGCTTCTCCTCCGGACACCAACAGCGTATGGGGCGTCAGCCAAATGAACAGGGCGAGCATCATCCCGCCGAGCACGAATTGATAGTAGGGCTGATACCGTTCCGCGCCCTTCAGCCGCGCCATGCTTTGCCAGAGATAGTAATTGATCCCGAGGAACAGCACGCCGATCAGCATCGCCTGCACGACGAACAGCCAGGTCAACAACCCGCCCATCATCGTCACACCCATGCTTTGGCGAAAGACGAAGACCGACCGCATCAGCCAATAGCCGGCGATCGGCATGGGAAGGAGCGCGCAGACCATCACGAAAAGGAAGACATTACCCACCCAATCGAAATAGGCCCGCTCCTCGCCGGTCTTGGCGATGAAAAACCGATAACAGGCATAGGCCAGCACGACCGCTCCACCCGACATGATGTCCGCCAAAAACCGATGGACGTTGAGTGGATTCCAGAGCACGGAATGTAACAGATGCCAGGCATTGCCCAAATACCGTCCCTGCGCGTCTACACCGGCCGGCGCCATCATGAACGCGGACCAGGCATTCACCAGCAGCAACAGCGCGGTCCCCACGATATTCGTCATGATGCCGATCGAGGCATGGACCCACTTCCGTCCCCGCTCGGCCATCCGGTTCCAGCTGTAGTAATAGATAAGCAATAAGAGCGACTCGCCGACGAATACGGCGGCATAAGCCGGCATGAATGATTTGAACGTGCCCCCCATGTAATTCATGAAACTGGGGTAGAGCGTGATGAACATGGTCAGCATGGCACTGCCGATGAGCGCCGTCACCGATAACGCCAGCAGCGCGACCTTTGCCAGATCTCTGGCCAATCCATCGTAGCGAAGCGCCAACGCCGGTTTCTTGGTCATTAATCCAAGAAACTCCAGCAGTGCGCAGAAGAGCGGCAGCGCAAGCACAAACCCGCCGAAGTACGTATGTTGCTGCGTCACAAACCACACGAGCATCCGGCTGTCGAACGAGCCGATGCGCGGATAAACCATTTCACTCGGCGCTGGGGCCGGCGGTCCTTGCGGGGTGCCGGGTGTCTTGAAATAAAAATCTTCCGTCTCCTCGGCGAATGAGGGGACATTCAAGGCCGGACTCAGCAGGCCGATCAACGCCGTGAACGCAACAACCAGCACAAGGCAGACCCGCATGTGATCTAAACGAATCCTACTCATCGAGCTATCAAATTGTTTAGCAACTACTGTTTCCTGTCGCCATACAGGCTTCTTACTAACCTCAAACGTATCGCCAAGCACGCGCAGGATGGTCAAAAAGGCCGTCCAGCAAGGCCGCAGCGAGCGAAGAGACGAGGCATACTCTGAGCCGTATGTTGAGCCTCTGAGCGACGCGAGAACGAAGCTGGCGGCTTTTTTCAACATCCTGTCCTGTCAGACCTTTGATCCACGCGCAGCCGCTATGGCCGCTCCCATAGTGGGGGACTTACCGAGAATACCCATGACGAATGGGCACCGCAACATACCTTCCGTCAACTGTGGCGTTTGCGCATCCTCAACCTGGCGGCGATGGCCCAAGTAATAGCCGTAGAGCCCCATCATGGCGGTCACGGCCGCCCCTCCCACCACTGCCCCGCCGGTTGGAACACCCGGCTGTCTCAGCATGAACAAGAGACCACCCAGAACGACGAGATAGTAGGTCGAGGCAAACGCCATCCCCGGCCACCACCAATATTTCAACAGCTCTCCCGGCGCGGTTCGCCGCAGCGTGTCAGTCCACGGCGTGGATGGGTGCGCCCCGCTCAAATAGGCACAGAGGGCAATTCCTCCACCCAAGAGGGTGACCGCAGCCACTTGAATCAGCGCCTGGATCTGCTGACTTCCTGCCGCCAGCCCCAGCGAAGCCGCCATGGCGCCCACCACCAACCCCACGGTGGTCCATGAACCGGCTGGGGCCAGATGTTCTCGCAGCATGGCGCGCAAAGGTACCCCATTCGGAAATGTCGGAACCGGCCGGCCCATCAGAGAGACGTTCCGCACATGGCCGATCTCAAACGCATCGCGCGCGACCGACGTACAAGAAATGATGATCGCCATCATGGCCGGGCCGTCGGGATGCTGGAGATAATCGTAGCCCACCAGCCACAACAGGGCTAAGACCAACAGCGAGAGTTGCAGCCCATAGACCGCTCCGATCCAGCCGGCCAACCAACTCAGCAATCGCGTGCCATCTTCACGGGCGATCGTTGCCCATGACGCGGATCGTCCGACACGATACGCCAACAAGGCCGTCATCACCGCCACCAGACTACTCACCGAGAGCAACACCAACGGATCGGCCAGCGGCATCACCTGCTTGGCCAATCGATAGATGCCGAACGCCACCAGCCCGGGCACGAACATGACAATCCGCTTCCGCTTGCGGACCGAATCCTCCGTGACCGCGAGACTCAAGCTGGGGAGCACTCTCAGTGCCATCCGATGCAACATAGTGAACCCGTGAGGCGTGAAACGTGAGGCGTGAAACGTGAGACAAGGATTGCTCCCTTCGTCTTACCTTTCACTTTTCACCTTTCACGTCTTCACTGCGCCCATTCCAAAATACTTCGCCTTGATTTCTTCCATCAGCGCCACCGTGACGAGCGTGGCACCGCGATCGGCTGCTGTCCGTTCGAGTTCAATCCGGGCCATAGCACGCACCGGGGCCGGCACCCGATCCAACCGTTGTTCCGCTTCGGGCTCCCACTCGATCCGCTCTCCGGTGCGCGGCCGAAGGAGCGTCTCATAGGTGATCACCCGTTCGCCAAGCGTTCTTGCCTCTCCCTCCACTTCATCCCGATAGAACGGAGTCATATACGGGGGCATCCGTTCCAACCGATGCAACGCATCGTCGGTCCATATCAGCCGATCGACCAATCCGCTTGTCTGCCCCGCCGGAAGATCGGCACCGACTTTCAGCCCACAGCCCCGGCATTCCGACCGAATGAACCACTGCGCAGCCCCATCGTCATAGGCCCGCTCTTCGATCCCCTCCGTATGCATCCAGCGCCCACAGCCGCAGGTCAGCATTTCTTGAAACCCAGTGGTAAATGTTGAATGTTTAGTGTTGAGTGACCTGTCAACGCTCCGTCTCATTCACCATTCAGCATTAAACATTCAACATTTCTGGGCTACCCGATTTTCCCTGGATACAGAATGTAGAGCATCGTGTAGGTGAAGCTTCCCGTGACGAACAGCACGCAATAGATCACCATCGTAAATCGGCCGAGGGCGCGATGGCGTTGCCCGCCGTTCGGCCAGATCCGCTGGATCGCCATTTCGACGGCAAACACAATGGCGACGATGATCAAAAACACCAGATACACTTCCAGTTTCCGCATGGAAAATCCGGCGGTCGCGACGCGCGAATAGAAGAGGCCGAGCACCACCACCAAGATCCCGCCGAAGATCAGCCCCACCTTCTTCCAGGTGGTTTGGAGCAGGGACTCTCTGAGTGACCGGATGCCGTCCACGAACTGCTGGGAGCGGAATCCCAGCACCATCATATACACCGCCATGATCAGCCCGATGATGACCAGGATGATGTGGAGCGTCAGCACGGGGATGAACACGTAATCGTACAGATCTTGCGACCCGCCGAATCCTTCCTTGCCCTCGAACGCCAGGACACCGAGTTGCCGAAACAAGTAATAGGCGATAAAGAAACTCAGCATGGAGATCATCCCGCCCAGCATCAGCCAATGGTGGGCGTCGGCTTTCCGCTTGCGGGCCTGAAACCAGCCGATGACGAACAGGGCGGTAAACAGGGTGGCCATAAACTGGCTCAAGTCTGCCCCCACCGTCGCATGCGTCCCGAAAAATCCCGGTTGCCGTAACCAGTCCATTCTCTAAACCCTGTCATTCGAAAATCGTCAGTCGTCATTCGTGAAGAGTTCTTCTCCGATCGGTTGACGGTTGACGGTTGACGGTTAACGATTTACGCCTTCACCCCTTGCACCACCGCCGTCTTCTCCAATTCCGTCACCGCCGTAAATCCGGCCTTGGACATCCATCGCATCGCCTCGGCCGTCTTAAAACAGCCACCTTGCTGGGTATTGACCAGGATGTGCACGGCGAAGGCGGTCGTCCACGCCGGCCCCGTCCCAGCTTCATCCAGAAACCGATCCTTGATGATGAGCCGGCCCCCAGGAGCCAGATGTGCGAACACCTTGCCGACCAGGGCCTCATTCGACTCGAAGGTTTGATAATGCAAGATATCGGACATGAGCACCACATCGTACGGCCCACCGAGTCCGTCCTGGTTGAAGTTGCCCGCCCGCAGCGCGATCCTCGATTCCAAACCCGCCTCTTTGACGGTCTTTTCTGTCAACCTCAGCGTCGCCGGAAGGTCAAACACCGTGGCGGTCAACTCAGGATAGACGTGGCAAAACGCAATCGCATTCGTTCCGGCCCCTCCACCCAAATCCAGCATCCGGACTTGCCCATTCAGTTGAAGCCGCTTCGCGAATTCTGGCCCGCTCTGCTTGCCGATTCGATCCAACACCGCCAAGACGTTTCCGCCCAATTCAGGATCGGTCTCGAAGACATGGCGATCGACCGATCGTTCCCCTGTGCGAATGGTCTCTTCCAACCGGCCCCAGTTGTTCCATTCCGCATCGTGCAACATGAGTAAGTGCCCAATATACTGGGGCGAGTTCCGAACCAGGTGCTTCTCCGCAATGGAAGAATTTCCGTACCGATTCTCTGCGTGATTCATGAGCTTCATCGCCACGAGCGCGTTGAGTAAGAGGCTGAGTGTCGGTTCATGGGCGCCGATCCGTCCAGCGACCTCACCGGCCGTTTTCGGCCTGCCATCCAGTGCGGAAAAGACGTCCAGCTTGACTCCGGTCAAGAGGATCTTGGTTTCCCAGTAGTAGCCCAGCTGGAAGATTTCCGCGAGCGAGAGTTCTCGTGACACACCCATCCCCTCAAGCCAATCGCTTTAGAAAGTCAGGATCTTACCTAGATCAGAAAGTGAAAGGCAAGACGGCAACTCGGCAGGAAAGGCGGCCAAAACACAAGGGGCAGCGGATATTATCCGCTGCCCCTCAAAGACGCAGAGCGGGAACCCGGCTTACTTGACTTCAGCCTTGAGATTGGCGGTTCCGCCGTCGGTCACATCGATCTCAAACTCCGTCTTCTTTCCCTTGCCGGCGAATGGATGCCAGGCAATGACCTTGTGCTTGCCTGCGGGCACATCCTTGATTTCGAAGGAACCATCTTCCTTCGCCACGGCGAAATGCGCGTTGGTCACCGGGAGGAAGAACCCCTGCATGAATTCATGCTGGTCGCACTGCAACCGATAGTACCCTTCCTTCTCAGCACCGCCACGGAAGGTCACCGGCTTGTCGAGCTTGTCACCCTTCTTGGCCAAACCGATGTTGAAACCGGTTGCCGAGGTCGTTCCCTTGACTGTAAAGCTGTGCGGATTGTGGAGCACCCCCGCGACCGACTTGGGATCATCCGCATCGGCATCGGTGTTCTCAACCTTGAAAGGCCGTGTATTCACGACAATCCCGGTGAAGGGCTGAAAATCGCAGAATGCCGCCACAACTTCAGTGCCAGCATAGCCATCCATGAACGCCTTATCTTCGATGTCCATGACGGCCACGACTGCACCCTTCAACCCACCATCCTTGCTCACCTCGATCTGCTTCAAGAAGCGCTTGTCGCCATCCACCTTGCTCTTATCGGGGATCTGGAGACAAAACTTCGGGTTCGGGAACTTCGAGAACAAAAATTCCTTCTGCTCCGCTTTCCCGGCGAAGGTCACCTTGCCGGAAATCGTTCCGCCCGCGAACGACGTGAGAGGCGCCGCGACGACCGCGACGGCTGCCACACCCAATATGACTGATAACGCACTCTTCATATGACTGCCTCCTTGTGATTGACTGATCGCCCTGGTTCCTGTCTTGCGAGTTCCGTTCTCATTATCCCCGACCGGACCACGGAACGGGATCATGTGGACAGCGGATACACGATCGGTACCATCGGTACGTGGCCGGCGAGGCTCGTTTCGGACCGAGTATCTGCCGGGGATCATACCGCACCAGAACAGCCCGCACAAGACCCAAAAATCGCGTAGGCCGTTCATCGGATCCGGACAGGTTAGGCCGTGAACAGCTCTCCAATCTTGCACATGCAGACCCCGCGAAGGACGCGGCGGGACACAAAAGGAATGGCTTCTCGCCGATCAACCTGCTAGAGTAAATCCCGTTCGGCGTCCTCCTTTTGAAAACCCCGAGGTCTCGTCGTTAGCATGCTCCAACCAGCCGAGGCGCCTGCCGTCCCGAACATGCCGCCGACTCAGATTGATGCGCCCTTGGCAGGGCCAGGGCTCCGACGGACATTCCCACTATTGATCACCATCTTGCTCTTCAGCGCCATCGTCGCCAGTGCGATGATCGGAGTCCCACTGTATGGATGGCTCTACGGATACACCTGGGTGGATTGGACCTTGTTCGGACTGTTGTATGTCGCGACCGGCATGGGGATTACCGTCGGCTATCACCGCCTCATTTCGCATCGCAGCTTCACCTGTCCGGATTGGGTCAAAGTGGGGTTGCTGATCGCGGGCGGGTGGGCGCTGCAGAACTCCGCGTTGAAATGGGGAGCGGACCACATTCGGCACCATGCGGCCTGCGACCAGGACGCCGACCCATACAATGCCAAGTTGGGATTTTGGCACAGTCACTGCGGCTGGCTCTTTGCGAGCCAGCGGTACTCAGACGAGAAATATGCCACCAAGCTCCGGCAAGATCCGCTCATCATGTGGCAACACCGCTATTATGTCCCAATCGTCCTCGCAGGGCTGGCACTGCCGTTCATTGTGGGATTTCTCTATGGGGGCTGGATGAGCGGGCTGGGCTGTTTCATGCTGGCGGGACTCGGCCGGACCTTTGCCGTGCTCAATTCGACCTTTTGCATCAACTCCGTCTGTCATATCTGGGGGAAGCAGCCGCACGGCCAAAAGGATTCCAGCCGAGATAGCTGGCTGGTGTCACTGCTGACCTTTGGCGAGGGCTACCACAATTACCACCATACCTACCCGACCGACTACCGCAACGGCCCTCGCTGGTATAACTTTGATCCGTCGAAGTGGCTGATCTATAGCCTATCGCTTGTCGGTCTGGCCTCCTCGCTCCGCACCGCCAACGCCGCAGAATCAGAGACGCGGTAGCGTCGCTCGTCCGTCATATCGATCAAGACCGTGAGCAGTAATGGGGTCAGGCTTTTACAGCTTGATGGTCTTTGCAAGTCGCCCAAGGCACTGGTTTCGTGCCATAAGCCATACGCCATCGGCTCTTTGAGTCAGTATTTTCTCCACGCCACCGGCGGCAAACTCCAGAGCTCGGCGCGGACCACCGCCCACAAGACGTCCAGGATCCTCGTCAGATCCGGTGCCGATTTGGCGAGCAATTTGACCGCGACGCCCGGCACCGCCGGTTGAGACACGCCACCTAACACGTGTTCCGCCTCCTCGTCGAGCGCAAGCCCGATCCTTGTTTCCAAGCGGCTCCAGACTTCCGGTGTGACGACATCGTTCACCACATAGAGTGACGCCACATAGTCCCAGTCTGCAGCTAATCCAACAGCACCGAGATTCGTCGCTGGATCGAGCGCGTATCGTTCCACGAGTGCTGCGCCCGACGCCGTCGTGATGCGGATGTCATTCTCGAGCGTTGCAAAGGCCCAGCGTTCTCCACGTGCCATGCGGCCGGAGGCGATGGCATCCCAGAGTAATATCGTCGCGCCGGGGGCCAGGGTGGCATGAATCGTTTGCTTGAATCGTGAACCGGCGAATGGAATGGTTTGTTCGGGCAACCACTCCAAGACAGCACCGGGACCGACCGTCAGCGTGATGTCCTGCACCGAGACTTCACCCTCTGATCGGTAGACACGATTGGCTGACGGCGCGGAGATGAGCACGTGAGCCCCCTCCTCCACACTCATATCAATGGAGAGACGATCGCCGCCGACGAGACCGCCGGAAGGATTGACGAGGAGAGTGTAGGCTGCCCCCGTGTCGTCGAGATAGATCGGCGGGAGTAAATGCCAGGGCGTGGTGCAGTGGGAACGCGCGATGATGGTCCGGCCGTCGCGCTTCGCGTACTCAAGTTGCAACCGACCGACACGACCGACCGGCTCGGTCAGAACCGCTGGAACATTTTTTCTTTTCCTCGGCACGGAAACCGATCCGGCGATCACGCCCGCCTGACCCGTTGCGGGATGCGCTGTTCGACCCAAGCCACCACCTGGTCGAGGCCCTCCTCGCTCAAGAGGTTCGTGAAGACGAAGGGGAGGTCGCCCCGCATCCGCCGGGTATCCCGATCCATGACACCCAGATCTGATCGCACATAGGGAGCGAGGTCCATCTTGTTGATCACCAGCAAATCAGACCGGGTGATTCCAGGTCCGCCTTTGCGCGGGATTTTGTCGCCGCCGGCCACATCGATCACATAAATCACGGCATCCACCAATTCGGGACTGAACGTCGCCGCCAAATTGTCCCCGCCGCTTTCCAAGAAAATCAGCTCGATGTCCGGATGGCGTCGGAGCAAGTCATTGATGGCCTCCTGATTATGCGAGGCATCTTCCCGAATGGCCGTGTGGGGACATCCGCCGGTTTCCACTCCGAGAATCCGATCGACCGGGAGCGCCGCGCGTTTTGTGAGAATCTCCGCGTCGATCTTCGTGAAAATATCGTTCGTGACCGCCGCCAAACTGTACCGATCGCGCAACTTCCGGCAGAGCGCCTCAACCAGCGCGGTTTTTCCGGACCCGACCGGCCCTCCGACACCGATCACGGGAATGCCTTGCTTCCTCGCTTGAGTCGGATGTGCCTCACCATGATTGTGCTGACGATTGATGTCGTGCATAAGATTATGAAGAGCTTATAGCATATGGCCTATCGTGTATGGCACAAGGGTGTCACAAATTCCGTTGACCGCGTCCGCACTTTCGTTGTGAGACCTCTGATCCAACTCAACATTCAACACCAAAAACTCAACACTTTCCGATCAATCATCTGCCATAAGCTATCAGCCATACGCTCTTACGATCGAAACAGCCGCCACTCCAGCCGGCCATGGCGCATGGCATAGATATCTTGGATGGGTGACCAGGAGGTCATCGGCATGGTCTCATCCACCTCGCGACTGATCCGGTCGATCACCGGCAGCCACTCGCCCAACACCCGCTGCCCTTCAAACTGACCGATCGGGCTCAACCGCATCGCGGCGGACACAAATCCCGCGGCGGTTTGATACAGAAAAGCCGCAGCGGTCTCTTGCGCATTCCATCCACAAGCTCCCAACGTAAGTCCGAAGCTCACAGCCAGGTGACCGGGAGCCCGATCGGCCTCCACGGCATCGCGATAGGCTTCGACGACCGGCTTGTCTCGGAGTTGATCCGCGGCAACCTTGAGCACTTGGCGACCCATCTGGCGGCTGGCGACACGCGACCCGCGACCAATTTTTGTGGCCTCGAGGTCGCGGTCCACCTCGATCGCCTTCGCAACCACGCCAGTCGCGCCGGCTCGGTTCGCCACCTTCACGGCCAACACTTCCCGCCGGCTCATCCCCCCGCGGAGCTGGTCTTCCACATATCGGCCCAGTTGATCGGAGTCTTTGACGGCGCCACCTTGCATGGCCGCTTCGAGGCCGGATGAAAAGGCATAGCCGCCGGAAGGGAAAAAACTATCAACGAACCGGAGTCCTTCGAGCAACGCCCGCGTATCCATCTCTCACCAGCAACGGGGTCAGGTCCCACGCGAAGCGCGGAGAAGGGGACCAGACCCCGAGGCTAAAATAAAAAGTACCGCTGCGCCATCGGCAAGACGATCGCAGGCTCGCACGTGAGCCGCACTCCGTCCGCCGTGACGACATAGGTCTCCGGATCGACTTCGATGTTCGGCAGATAATCGTTCAGTTTCATGTCGTGTTTTTTGATAGCTCGACAATTCTTCACGGCCGCGACACGTTTCTGCAATCCCAGCTTCTTCGGAATCTCCTTGTCTAGCGCCGCTTGTGAGAGAAAGGTCAGACTGGTGCTGTAGAGCGCCCGTCCGAACGACCCGAACATGGGCCGGCTGATGATCGGCTCCGGGGTCGGAATCGACGCGTTGGGATCACCCATCTGCGCCTGGGCGATGAAGCCGCTCTTCAACACCATCTCCGGTTTCACCCCAAAGAAGACCGGCTTCCAGATCACCAAATCGGCAATCTTGCCGGCTTCTACCGACCCCACTTCATGCGCGATGCCATGGGCAATGGCAGGATTGATCGTGTACTTGGCTACGTAGCGTTTTGCCCGGAAGTTGTCGGCTTGTGCCCAATCTTTCCCGCTCTTGGGCGCAAGATGCCCGCGCTGCACCTTCATCTTGTGCGCCGCCTGCCAGGTTCGGATGATCACTTCCCCCAACCGTCCCATCGCCTGCGAATCGGAGGACATCATGCTGATCGCACCCAAGTCGTGCAACACATCTTCCGCTGCGATGGTCTCCCGCCGGATGCGGGATTCGGCAAATGCCACATCCTCCGGCACCCGTTTGTTTAAGTGGTGACACACAATGAGCATATCCAGATGCTCGTCCATGGTATTGACGGTGAACGGCATCGTCGGATTGGTAGAGGACGGCAACACGTTTGCCTCGCCACAGACCTTGATGATGTCCGGGGCGTGACCGCCTCCGGCTCCCTCGGTATGGAACGAGTGAATGGTCCGACCCTTGAACGCTTTGACCGTATCCTCGACAAATCCGGCTTCGTTCAACGTATCCGTATGAATAGCCACCTGGACATCATACCGTTCGGCAACGCTCAGACAGGTATCGATTGCCGCCGGTGTCGTCCCCCAGTCTTCGTGGAGCTTCATCCCAATCGCTCCGGCCTCGATCTGTTCGTCCAATCCTGCAGTCTGCGACGCGTTCCCCTTACCGAGAAAACCCAGATTCATGGGAATCCCATCCGAGGCTTCCAGCATCCGATGGATATTCCACGGGCCCGGCGTGCAGGTCGTAGCGTTGGTGCCAGTGGCTGGGCCGGTTCCCCCACCGATCATGGTCGTGATGCCCGCGGATAAGGCCTCCCAATACTGCTGAGGACATATATAATGGATGTGCGTTTCCACCCCACCGGCCGTCACAATGCAGCCTTCTGCCGAGATGGCTTCCGTACCAGCCCCTATTTCCATGCCCGGCGTCACGTTCGGCATGAGATCGGAATTGCCGGCCTTCCCGATGCCGACGATGCGTCCGTCCTTGATCCCGATATCCGCCTTGACGATACCCCAATGATCGAGAATCACGGCATTGGTAATCACGGTATCGAGCGCCCCACCGGCGTTCGTGGCTCCCGGCGACTGACCCATCCCGTCCCGAATCACCTTGCCGCCGCCAAACACCGCCTCATCCCCATAGGACGTGAAGTCTTTTTCAATTTCGATCAGCAGCTCGGTGTCTGCCAGCCGGATGCGATCGCCGACTGTGGGACCGAAGAGGTCCGCATATTGTTTCCGTGGAATCTTCACCGTGCCCCTCCTTTCCCGGAGAATCCCTGCTCAGCCGCTCGTGCCAACGCCTTCGCCTTCACCGCCGGATCGTCCAGCGATCCACCGGTCAACCCATTGATGCCATAGGCGACCCGTTTTCCCGCCAAGGCGACGACCGTCACCCGCTTTTCTTCCCCCGGTTCGAACCGCACCGCCGTCCCCGCTGGAATGGAGAGTCGAAAACCAAACGCCTGTTCCCGATCGAACTTCAGCGCGCGGTTGGATTCAAAAAAATGACAATGCGAACCGACTTGAATCGGCCGGTCGCCCGTATTAGCAACAAGTAGGTCCTTGGTCGGGCGGCCCGCGTTGAGCTCGATGTCCCCGGCTGCAAATTGAATTTGTCCTGGAATCACTGGCTTTGACAATTCGGCCTTGATTGCGGCAGCTAGGGAGGGACCCTGTTTTTTCGTTGTACGCTGAGCTTTCTTAGCGGCGACGCGCTTCTTTGCCATTGCTATCCTCCTCGGCGGATTGGAATACCTGCTCCACGTCGGCCACCTGCTTATCGGATCGGATCGTGTACCGTCACCAATTTGGTCCCGTCCGGGAAAGTCCCTTCGACCTGGAACTCATGAATCATCTCCGGCACACCCGGCATCACGTCCTTGCGCGAGAGCAGCGTCGTGCCATAGGACATGAGATCGGCCACGGAGCGGCCGTCACGGATCCCTTCCAGAATAGCGGCGGTCAGGTAGGCGATCGCCTCAGGGTGATTGAGCTTCAGCCCGCGCTTCTTTCTGTCGGCGGCCAATTGCCCGGCTGTGTAGATCAACAGTTTTTCTTGTTCCCTCGGCGTGAGATGCATGGGTCCTCCTCTGTCCTCACCGATGTCGATGTGTGAGGGATCCCCCCCTCCCGCTCCATCACTGAGCCCTCACACCGTCAGATATTGCCGCACCATGTCGGCATTCAAATCCGTGCTTTTCCCCTGGGCCATCACCGCTCCCTTCGCCATCACGACGTACTTCTCCGCCAGCCGGGCGGCGAAATGGAGCCCTTGCTCGACCAGCAGAATCGCGAATCGGCGCGAATTCTTGAAGCCGATGATGACGTCTTCGATTTGGTCCACAATCGACGGCTGAATCCCTTCCGTCGGTTCATCCAGCAACAGCAGCTTGGGGCTGGACAAAATCGCGCGGCCGATCGCCAATTGCTGCTGTTCCCCTCCGCTCAAGACGCCGCCGGGCCGATGGAGAATCTGTGTGAGCTTGGGAAAGAGCTGGTAGACCTCATCGAAGGCCTCCTTCTCTGACACATCGCCGCTGATTGTTGGACGATTCCAATATCCGAGGAGCAGATTCTGCTTCACAGTCAGGTGCGGAATAATCTCACGCCCTTGCGGGACATAGGCCAGGCCGCGCTTGGCTCGAATATCGGTCTTCAAGTGCGTGATGTCAGTACCGTCAAATGAAATCTTCCCGCCTTTGACCGGCAGCAATCCCGTCAAGGTCTTCAGCGTGGTGGTCTTGCCGACCCCGTTCCGCCCCATCAGACAGACCACTTCACCTGGATCGATCGTGAAGGACACATCTCGCAGAATGTGGCTTTCTCCGTAGTAGGCATTGACGTCTTCCAGCTTCAACACCATAGCGTGTGGTTCCCATCTCCCATGTTGGGATCGCACAGGGCATGCGACGTATTAATGTGCGACTTTTGCTCGGCCGAGGTAAATTTCTCTGACGTGCTGATCTGCCTGAACATGTTCGACCGTGCCCTCACAAATAACCGTGCCTTCCGCCAGCACCGTCACAACGCGCGCGATTTGACGGACGAAATCCATATCGTGCTCGATCACGACGATCGCGTGTTTCTCCGCCAAGGAGTTCAAGAGCCGGCCGGTCTGCTCCGTCTCCTTATCGCTCATACCCGCAACCGGCTCATCAACCAACAGCAGCGAGGGGTCCTGCAGGATCACCATGCCAATCTCCAGCCATTGTTTCTGCCCATGCGACAGAGACCCGGCTCTTGAATGGGCGTCCTGCGTTAACCCGATCGTGTCCATCGTTTCATTGATCCGGTCTCGTTCAGCCGGTGTCGACTTTCCCATCAAGGTCGGGAACACGCCTTTGCTCGCCCGTTTCAGCGAGAGGTCCAGATTCTGCCAGACGGTGAGATTCCCGTAGACCGAGGGGGCCTGGAACTTGCGGCCCACGCCGAGCTTGGTGATATCCTCTGCGTTCTTCCCCACCAGTTCGATGTTGTTGCCAAAGGCGATTTTTCCAGAAGACGGCTTGGTCTTTCCGCAAATGCAATCCAGCAGAGTGGTCTTTCCTGCCCCGTTCGGACCGATGACCACCCGCAGTTCGTTGTAGTGAACGCTGAAGTTACAGTTGTTGAGCGCCTTGAATCCGTCGTAGTCGACGACCACATTTTCGCAGTTCAGAATCAATCCCTCGGCGCTCATGTTACCGCCCTCCCTGCGCTTGAGGTTTCGGCATAGCCACACCGGCCGCGGGAGGGCCGCCGGAGAAGAGTTTCCGAATGATCCCGACCAGGCCGTCTGGGAACATCGTGACGACCACGACGAAGAGTCCGCCAAGAATGAACGGCCACGCTTCCGGGAAATAATTGGTCAGCACGCTGCGGCCGAAATTCACGACCACCGCGCCCAATATGGCGCCGATCAAGGTGCCACGCCCGCCGACCGCGACCCAGATTACAACCTCCAAAGACGGTAACACCCCGATTTGCGCCGGCGTGATGATCCCAACCTGCGGCACGTACAGCATGCCGGCCAATCCCGCCAACCCGGCCGCCACCACGAATACGAAGAGTTTGTAGACCCATGGGGTATAGCCGGAAAACGTGACCCGCGATTCGCTATCGCGAATCGCGATCAGTACCTTCCCGGCCCGCGAGGCCACGATCCAGCGGCAGAGCAGATAGGAAGCAATCAGTGCCAGCACGGTCAGGATATAGAGCCCCAGTTGTGTGGAAGGATCCGACAGCCGGTAGCCGAGGACTTGCTTAAAATCGGTCAACCCATTGGTGCCACCCAGGCGCGTTTCATTCCGATTGAAGACCAACCAGGCGGCGAAGGCCAACGCCTGCGTGATGATGGCGAAATAGACCCCTTTGATTCGGCTCCGAAACGCCAAGAAACCAAAGATGGTGGCAAAGATGACAGGAACGAGAATCGCTCCCAGAATGCCGCCCCAAAAGCTCTTGAAGGGATACCAAAAGAGCGGCAGTTCCTTGACCTGGGTCCAGACCATAAAATCGGGCAGGTCGCTGCCATAGACACTTTCCTTCCCGATCTGCAACGCCAAATACATGCCCATGCAGTAGGCGCCGAATCCGAAAAAGACCCCCTGCCCCATGCTCAACACCCCGCAATAGCCCCACGTGAGATCGAGGCCGAGTGCCAAAATGGCGAAGCACAGGAATTTCCCGAATTGGTTCAACCGAAAATCGGACAGGTGTAGCCATGACTCTTCCGACGGCAGCACGTTCAACAGGGGCATGACGACGAGGAAAATCGCCCCCACCAGATAGAACGACAGAGTCTCTCGGCTGTTTTGTTGCGGCTGCATCTGTTCAGGCATCGGCGCTCCGTCCTTTCGCGGCGAAGAGCCCGGATGGCCGCCATTGCAGGAAAAGTATCACGCCGACCAAGATAAACACCTTTCCATAGACCGCTCCGCTAAACGGTTCAATCAGCTTATTCAACCCGCCGATACCCAACGACGCCCAGATCGTGCCGGCCAGCTTCCCGACCCCTCCGGTCACCACCACCATGAAGGCGTCCACGATGTAGTTTTGACCGAGACCCGGGTCGACGTTCCCGACCATGGTGAGCGCCCAGCCTGCGATCCCGGCCAGCCCCGATGCAAAGGCGAAGGTGTACGAATCGACCTTTCTCGTTGGGATGCCGAGACAGGCGCTCATATTACGATTCTGCGTCACGGCCCGTACACGCAATCCCAGATTCGAGTTGAATAGCAGATAATAGATCCCGACAACGCAGACGATGGAGAGGATGATGATGAAAATCCGGTTGTACGGCAGATAGACGCCGACCATCACTTGGGCACCGCCCCGCAAGGCCTGTGGCGCAATCACGGCCGTCAGATCACCGAAGTACACACGCGCGGATTGCATGAGGATCAAGCTGACCCCCCACGTGGCCAGCAGCGTTTCAAGCAATCGCCCATAGAGAAAGCGGATGACGGTGGCCTCGAGCAACCAGCCGGCTCCGAAAGAGGCCAAAAAGGCCAACGGCAGCGAGGCCGGGAAATACCAATCGAAGTGTTCCGGTGGAAGCCAGGCGATGAACGCTTGTTGCGTGACGAAGGTGGCATAGGCGCCGATCATCATCAATTCGCCGTGAGCCATGTTGATGACACCCATCAACCCGAACACGATTGCCAATCCGAGCGACATAATCAAGAGAATCGAGCTCAGACTGATGCCTCGGAAGATCGTCTCCATGATCGTCGCTTTCGTGGACCAGGACTCAATCTGCGAAACCGCTGCCGTAGCCGTCGATATCAGGGCCTTTTGCTCCTCCGTCGCGTCGGCCGCGTTACCCGACTCAATCAATTCTTGCAGTGTGCTGAGACCATTCTGGCTGCGGAGATCACCCAACTTCTTAATCGCCGTCTGCCGAGCCGCAAGATCACCGGAACGGAGTTCCAGCAGGTTGGCGGACTCCTCCATCGTATACCGGACCCACCAGACCTCTTCCTTAGCCGCTGCCGCTTCCAGCCAGGCAATCGCCTCCCGGCGTCCCGTCGACGCGAGATCAGACGCGGCCGACCGCCGGTAATCCGGAAGTTCGCTCGACAAGTTTGCACGGTTTTTTAACAGATCGACGACCGGCTTGATGGCTTGCCGGACTGCCCGGTCCGCCGTGGCACGGATCTCGTCCAGCTTTGGAATCAAACTCGCATCGCCCTCTTCGATCAGGAGCGCGACCGCGGCACTCCGAGTCTCCGCGCTCTCACTGCTGAGATCGGCGAGGGCCTGTTCGATCGGGGAGAGGGCAGGAGCAGAAGGGACTGCGGCAGGGGTGGACGCCTCGTCCTCCGCGTTCACTGGCTTGGGAGCAACATTCAGAACAACGGACAAGGCAATCGACAAAGCTATCGCAAGCGCACATGGTCCTCTCTTCATGAGTCCTTTCGTGACGCTGTCGCCACATTTGCATTGTCCTCAACGCCTACGTGTGTCCATCCTGTTGAGACACCACCGGCGGAAGGCTGAGAGTTCATCGGCGTAACCGAATGAACTCCCAGCCCCTCACACCGACTGCATCCGTCGTCAGGAGTGTTCCGCGCAAGACCAGGACGGCAACTTCACGTCCTCACTGCCTTACTTCTTTTGATACGTGCCTTGGTGCTGAATCCAGTCACAACCCTTCTCCGGGTTGGTGAACTCGCTCCAGGGCTCAGGCTTGACCAATCCCTTGGACCGCCAAACAGATTTGAATTGGCCGTCTTTGAGGATTTCGCCGATGATCACCGGCTTGTGCGTATGCTGATTACAGCAATCCATCATGATGGTCCCGCCTGGCGCCAGGAACTTCTGGTTGTAGACAGCCGCCCGCACCTTATCCACATCGAGCGTGCCGGCCTTCTCCACCGCCTGCTTCCAGACATAGACGCCGAAATACGCCGCCTCGATCGGATCGTCCGTGACTCGGTTTTCGCCGTCCGGCAAGTTGTTCTTCTTGCAGTAGGCCTTGAAATTCGCCACGAACGTCTTGTTCTGGGGCGTATCGACACTTTGATAATAGTTCCATGCGGCCAGGTGCCCGACCAGTGCGCTGGTATCCATGCCGCGCAACTCGTCTTCGGCCACACTGAAGGCCATGATTGGGGCATCTTCCGCGCGCAACCCTTGGTTGCCGAACTCTTTATAGAAGGGCACGTTGCTGTCGCCGTTGATGGTACTGATAACGGCTGCACCACCGCCCGCGGCGAATTTCTTGATCTTGCCGCAGATCGTTTGATAGTCCTGATGGTGGAATGGGGTATATTCTTCCGCAATGTTGGCTGCCGGAACCCCCTTGGCCAACAGCATCGCACGCAGAATCTTGTTCGTCGTGCGCGGATACACGTAGTCGGTACCCAGCAGATAGAACTTCTTGTAACTGCCACCCTCCGGGCTCATCAAGTATTCCACGGCCGGCTGCGCCTGCTGATTGACGGCCGCGCCGGTGTAGAACACGTTCTTGGAACACTCCTCGCCCTCGTATTGAACCGGGTAGAACAGCATACCATTGTTCTTTTCGAACACGGGCAGGACGGACTTCCGGCTGACCGATGTCCAACAGCCGAACACCACGGACACCTTGTCTTGCAAGAGCAGCTGCTTGGCTTTCTCGGCGAAGAGATCCCAGTTTGACGCCGGATCGACGATCACCGCCTCAATTTGGCGGCCCATGACACCGCCAGCCTTATTGATTTCCTCGACCGCCATCATGACGACGTCGCGTAACGACACTTCGCTGATCGCCATGGTGCCGCTTAGTGAGTGCAGTATGCCGATCTTGATCGGTGGTCCACCCGCTGCATAGGAGAGGGCGTAGTTCCCAAGGTTGCCCAGTAAGGCGGCAACGCCTACACCTGCGGCCACTCGTCCGGTTTGACCAAGAAACTCTCGTCTGGAGGATCCGCGCTCTTCGGAAGGAACTTCGGTGAGATTGACGTTTTCCGCCCCTTGTGGCTCTTTCGTTTCCATATGCATCACTCCTTTCCGTCGCTGTGAGATGCTAACTTCCAGTTGATGCTTACTATGAAACCCGCCAAAACGGTCGACAGCCCTGGAACCTGCCACAACTGAAGACCTGGCTTGACTCGCCTCTGTGATCCTCCTTTCTCTACACGTCAACCGGTCTACCAACTACCCCGGCACCTTCGAAGCCAGCCGGATGCACATACCACCCGCGCACTCGGCATTCACTCTAACACGGAAACAGCTGATTCCGCTATCGCTGTCCGCACACTCACCATCGCAATATTCGTCTTTCCTCTTCGCCACACCTGCCGCAGAGCCTTGGCTACCAATCTTTTTATACGTTTTGGCAGCTCAGGCGGCGCCTATATATCGAACTGACGGGAATGTGTCAAGAGAGGGGGCTCTGGAAATTCGGACAGTGTGGTAAGTGGTAGCCTGGCTTCACCCATGTCACCGAGGGGTGGCGAACCAGAGGAGCAAGGCGATGAAGAGAACGAGACGGAATCACGGAGCGACCTTCAAGGCCCAGGTGGCGTTGGCGGCCGTCAA
>VGXE01000006.1 GCA_016873455.1 Nitrospira sp.
GGAGGCCGCCGAACGATCGAGACCGACGAACTCCCAATCGGGGAACTCGCGGGCATAGAACGTCGTAAGAATGCCGACTCCACAGCCGAAATCGAGCACACGCCTGGCACTGCCGACGCGACTCACCACTTGAACCCCAATCGCAGCATAGTAATCGTATCGCTGACTGTACAAAACGGGAAGCACGGCCGGTTGGGCAGTCAGGTCGTAGAATGCTACGTCTTCGCAGCGATCGCCGCTTCGTTTTCGTTCGGCTTGCACGAGGAGCTGATTCAGATCCGCGCGGGACAGCTGCCGCTCTTGCCAGGCGAAATACTCGCGGTCGGTGGTGAATCGTCTGAGCCCCCACCAGGCGAGATGCTCATTGAGGGCCGCTCGTATCTCATCTGAAGGTGGAAACATAGGGCATATAGCATATGGCGTATGGCACGAACTGAATGAAGAGCAGATGGCGGGGGAAAACAGGCGGCGTGTAATCCTTGTTGTCCGTGCTATAGGCCATTCGCCATACGCTCCCCCTCTGCAAGATGCGTTTCACGGTCTCTTGAGCATGATCGCGTCGAAATATGTCTCCGGCACTGGGTGTGGCAATCGCAACTGTCCAGACCCGAACCCGACGTACTTCTCGCAGGTCAACTGTTCTAAGCCAATCGGTCCCTTCGCATGCAGGCGCGAGCCGCTGAGCCCGATATCGGCCCCCATGCCATAGCTCTCCCCCGCATTGAGCCTTGACGACGCGTTCACGAACACGGCTCCGGCATCGACTTCGCGTGTGAAGCGCATCGCCGATTCATACCGGGTCGTCGTGATGACGGCGGTCAGGCATGGCCCGTACTCCGCAATGTGGGACAGTGCTTCGTCCAGCCCTTCCACCATTTTCACGGCCAATACGGGCCCTTGGAACTGCGTGCGCCAATCGGTTTCCGTTGCCGGCACGATCGCGGTATGGCCGGTCATAGCCATCTGTCCCATCAGCGCGATCGTCTTGGGACACCCGCGCACCTCGATCTTGAATTGGTCCAGCAGCCGGTTGATCAATGGAGGTAAGAACTGCCGCCCGATGACCTGCTGTACCAAAAGGGTGTCGAGCGAGTTGGCGGCTCCCGGCGCTTGCACTTTGGAATTGATCACGACGTTCTGGGCCAGGGGGATATCCGTATCGTCATCGACGTACAGCTGGGTGAGCCCGCCGTCATGGCACAACACCGGCATCTTGGCCTGTTCCATGACTGTCTTACGAAGGCCGGACCCGCCTCGCGGGATGATGGCATCCAGACTCTTCGCCGACCGCATCAATTCAAGCGCGAGCTCCTTCTCAGGGCGATCGATCACAATCCAGGCGCCGGCCGGTACGCCGCACTGTGCCACCGCTTCCCGCAGAGATCGTTCAATTGCCTGGTGCGTCACACTCCATTCAGACGCGCCACGAAACACACAGAGGTTGCCCGACTTCACGCAGAGCGCGATTGATTCCACGGTCACCAGAGGAGTCAACTCAGAAATGACCCCGATCACCCCGATGGGCACCCGCACCCGTTCCACCTGAAATCCATCCGGCCGTTCCCATCTGGCGGTCACGGCGCCGACCGGATCGGGCAAATCGGCAATCACCCGAAGCCGTTCAGCCATCTCTTTTATGGAGTCGGCCGTCATTCGCACACGCGCGACGGCGGCTTTCATCCGGTCCTTCTTCACATCGCCTTCAAAGGACTTTCCGACTGCATCGACGTCTTTCCCATTGGCCGCCAGAATGGCGCCGCCATCGGCCTCCAGCCGCTCCGCCATCGCCCGCAAAGCCTTATCTTTGGCCGGTCCAGACAGCAGGGCCAACTGCCGCGCGATGCTCCGCGAATCTTTCAGCAACTTCTCGAGATACAATTTCACCGGAACGTCCGGCATCCCTCACCCCCGTATTGCGTGAAACGTGACGCGTGTCTCGTCAAGAGGCGCATGACTGGCGACGCGGGCCTCACAAACGACGCAGGGCCGGACTATACCACGCGATTTTTTCAGCAGTAAAGGCGACGAGACCGGTGAATACTCACTGTACAATCTCACTGGTGACCGGCAGCGACAGTAGAAACTCAGGAATCATGCGGGCTAGAATGCCTCCCCGTGACACAGGACGACGCGCGCGCGCAATACAACTATTTGATGACGCTTTGCATCAGACGCGAAGAGGCCTTCGGCCCCCTCGCGCTGGCATTTCTCCGGGAGCCCGGCTTTGACCGGCTGGGCCTGACGGCGGAGGAGCAGTTCAATCTCTATATGGCCACGGCGGACGCCTTTGCCGCCGAACCGAAACGCTACGCCGCCAAGCTTGAATGTTTGCAGAAAGCCATCGAGATCCTCCCTCGCACAACGTTCCAGGACCCCGAGTTAACTCGGCATCTCCACCAAGCCATTCAGAAGACCGAAGCGGAGCTTGAGATTTACACCCAGGCCATGAAGGTGGCTCGTCCTCCTTCTTTGGGAGGCCAACGCCTCTTTGTGGAAACAGAAGTACCGGAATATTTTCTCGACCTAGCCCAGAAACGCGCCGGCAGCTACTATCAAAACAAGTATCGAGTCTCCGCCGAGGCGAAGACCGCACAGCACTTCGGCGGTACGCATAGACGGTTTGACCCTGACAATCCGGCCATCCAACATGAATATCCCGGTGCCTGTGCCCCCTTTATGGCGGCGCGAGCACATGGGTTTCATCTGCTACTGCCATTCGATTTGAAGATCAGCCGCAAGCCGGATGATCCGCTCGACGGCGGGGTGAGAATCTTCTACGCCAAACTCGGCTATTCCTATCCGCTGCGCTACGACATGGGCAAACTCTGTGGCTACCACGATGGACGAATGCTCGATGTCGCCTTGGACGACCCGCATCTCCTGTTCGTCTCCGTGTCCGCCATCAAGGAACCAGAGTTTCGATTTATCCCGCAGGACCGGGAACCGGACATACCGGACGACTTGGCCTATCCCTTGGCCCTGTTGAAGACGGTCGGATCACTGGGGCCCTTCATCCAAGTGAGTTGCAAATTCAAGATTTGGTTCGATGCCTCAATGGTCTCGTTGCTGATCCAGGGTGCGCCGGACCTGGCCGACTACGGACTCAGCGGCGCCACGGGACTCATGACCCGCACCTATGCCTCCGACCGAGTCGAAGCCTACGCCGAATCCTCCCGCCAACCCTGGCAAGAAGGCTTGAGCTACAATTTCATCAACCTGCATCTGGGCTTGCTGCCCGGCATCGAAAGCGCCACTATTCCCTTCAACACGCCGATCTTTACCCTGTACCCGGTCCTGAACCGACAGACCTACACAATGCAAGAACGCCCGGAGGCTCTATGAATTCTGAACAGATCAAGCAACTCGGTCCGTTGGCAACGCTGGCTGGCGTATGGGAGGGAGATAAGGGGGCGGATGTCGCGCCGTCAGACGATCGGGGAACGGAGCGAAACGCGTTTCGCGAGCGGATTACCTTTGAGCCGATCAGCCCCGTGCGCAATCACGAGCAGGTCTTACATGGCTTGCGCTACGCCACGGTGGCGCGGCGAATCGGTGAAACCGATCCCTTCCATGAAGAAGTGGGCTACTGGCTCTGGGATCCGGGAGAGCGTCAAGTTTTGCGCTGCTTCATCGTGCCGCGCGGAGTAGCAGTGATTGCCGGCGGCACGGCGGAAACGACGGCTACACGCTTTACCCTGCTGGCGGAGGCGGGGTCGGAGACCTATGGGATTTGCTCGAACCGGTTTCTCGACAAAGAGTTTAAGACCGTGCGGTACGAGTTGACCGTAACTCTCCTGGACCAAAACCGCTTCCACTACAAAGAGGACACCCAACTCCGCATGCCGGGAAAGCCTGATCTGTTTCACCACACCGACGAGAACACGCTCACGCGGGTAACAGGCTAGTGCACATGCATCTCACTACTGTTTCTAGTTGTGACTGGGCCCCCTATTCGGCACCATTTGCTCCTTCCGCCTAGCCAGCACACCAGCCAGCCAGGCCCAAAGGAGCATCAACGGTACCAACGCCCACGCGATGTGGGTGGTCGTCGCCCCTAGCGCTTTCACGCCCGTAATCAGCCACGCGGTCGATGCGTCGCCGCCACGTGAGACAGCTGTGTCGATAAAGTTCTTCGCCTTGTACTTCTCTTCGCGAGTCAGGACGGTAAACAGGACTTCGCGCGACGGTTTGGACAAGGCATACTCCCCCACCCTGCGCAGAACCGAGAAGACAACATAGACGGCCAGTGTCGGCCAGAGGGCGATGCCCAAGAATCCCGCCACACTGATCGCGGGAAGAAACACGAGACCTGCCACCAGACCAAGCCTGCGAATGACCCGATTCGTCATGAAGAGCTGAGTCAGCCACGTCAATGAACTGGTTACAAAATCGAGAGTGGAAAAGAAACGGGTGCGCGCTTCCGGTTGATCGAGATATTCCGAGACCAGACGGGTCTGCTCAAGGTAAAGAAACGTGGCCGTCATCGTGAGCAGCGCCAGGTACCCACAGATCCCCAGCAAATAGGGCGATGCACAGGTCAGCCGCACTCCCGCCAGAAAGCTCCCCTTGAGGGGATCGCCTGGATGAGGTTGATGGTGCGCAGACCGTTCTCCGCCCCATCGCTCAAGTCGGGTAATGCAGCCCAGGCACAGCACGAGGAAGACCGCCGAGGCCAGCATCAGCACCGGGATCGGGAGCACGAACGTCAACCCCGTGGTAAGGAGAGGACCGAGCAACGCGCCGCTGCTCCCTCCCGCGGCAATGATCCCGAACAACCGCGCCCCCTGCTCCGGCGAAAACAGATCGTCCATGAAACTCCAAAACACGGAGACCACGAACAGATTGAACACCGACAGCCACACAAAAAAACCACGGGCGATCCATTCGGGAGAGACATGACTGGTCATCAAGGCATAGAACGCCAGCAGATTGGTGATGAAGAAGGCATAGACCGTCAACAACAGCCGATACCGTGAACAGCGCGCGGACACCCATCCAAAAAGCGGGGTCGCCGCCAACATGGTCAGGAAGGTCCCCGTCATCATCCAGGGAAGATTCTGGATGCCGCCTTCGATGGCCATTTCATCTCGAACAGGACGGAGGATGGAATAGCCGCAGAGGAGACAGAAAAAATAGGCGAAGGCCCAGGCCAAGGGGACGACTTCTTCCCGCTTGGCTCCCAGAAAGACGGCACACCGGGTAATGACAGCGTGATCCGGTTCAGCCATGAAAACGGAGTGTACCAGGTATGACTTCACCTGCCACGGGAATAATCTGCTAGAATGCGCCCGGCCAATCGTAGGCTTCTAGGGACATCCGCGCATGATCGACCTTCGCAGCGATACGGTCACCGTGCCCACCGATGGGATGAGAAAAGCCATGGCCCGCGCCGCGGTGGGTGACGACGTGTACGGAGAAGATCCTACCGTCAACAGGCTGCAAGACATGGTGGCCTCCCTACTCGGCAAGCGCTTTGCCCTCTTCGTTCCCTCCGGCACCATGGCAAACCAGCTCGCGATCCGGTCGCAAACCCAGCCGGGCCAGGAAGTGATTGTCGAAGGGACCAGCCACATTATCCGATACGAGCAGGGGGCTGCCGGTGCGCTCGCGGGCGTACAGCTCCATTGGGTGCCGGGCGAACGGGGCATCATGAACGCGGAGCAGGTCGAGACCGCGATCAGACCCAAGGATCCCCATAGTATCCCCACGGCACTCATCTGCCTGGAAAACACACACAACGCCGGCGGCGGAACCATCTATCCCCTCTCGACGATCGAAAAGATTCGGACCGTTGCCGTCAAACACGGCATTCCGATGCATCTTGACGGCGCCCGGCTGATGAATGCCGTGGCCGCCACGACACTGCCTCCCGCTGCCTATGCCCAGCACTTTGAAACCGTGTCCATGTGCCTCTCCAAAGGCCTCGGCGCGCCGGTAGGATCGTTACTCGTTTCCAGCGATCAGCAAATCATCGATCGTGTCCGACGCTTTCGGCGCATGTACGGAGGCGCCATGCGGCAAGCGGGCATCCTCGCCGCCGCAGGCATCTACGCGCTGGAACACCACATCACACGCCTGACGGAAGACCACACGCACGCAAAGAAACTGGCCCGCCAGCTTCAGCAAATCCCGTCGGTCCTGGTGACGCCGCAACATGTCGAAACCAATATCGTGATCTTTCAGATCAACGACCAGCGGCGTTCGCCCGCCGAAATCGTCGCCGCGTTGAAACAAGAAGGCGTGCTCGTCAACGCGATCGGTGGGGCGAGTTACCGAGCCGTCACTCACCTCAATATCTCCTCGAAACAGATCGACGAAGCCGGCGCCGTGTTCGCCCGTGTGCTCATCTCGTAGCCCCCTCGCACGCACTCTGTCGCATTGACACCACTGGCCACCCCACATAGAATGCCCGCGACTGATCGAAAGGGAACGCCATGTCTCTACAAGTGGTCA
Source organism: Nitrospira sp. (assembly GCA_016873455.1). Classification (GTDB taxonomy): domain Bacteria; phylum Nitrospirota; class Nitrospiria; order Nitrospirales; family Nitrospiraceae; genus Nitrospira_D. The sequence goes on from VGXE01000006.1 coordinate 6,454, forward strand.
CGTTTCAGCACATCAGCAAGATTCTCGACGTCACCGATGCGCTCGGACTGAATCGAGAGTGGGTGGAAATCCCCTTGTCTCCGGAAGATCCAGGGGTGGTTCGCCGATTGGCCAATGGCAAACTCGAAATCGTCGTGGATGCGGAACAGCCGTTCGACCAATGGCTCATTAGCCTTCCCGGCCTCATTCAACACACCCAGGTCTCGTGATGGATTCGAACTCAACCGCCAGCCTGCCCACACGCGAGGAACTCAACGCTGAACTCATCGCCGTACCGGAACCGCCGGAGCAACCGGAAACGCCGCCGCCCCCTGGTTTCGAAGACGGTCTCGACGTGGCCCTGCGGCACGTGAAGGGCCGGCGCGGCGGCGATTTGGTCGGCATCATCCTGGTGGGGTCTGGCGCACGGCGCGCCATCACGCCCCATAGCGATGTCGATCTGATCGCTCTGGTGAAAGGCGACATCGACGGCCATGAAATCCTTCGAGTCGGCGAACGTCTCCTGGACATCCGCTACCATGGCTACAGGTCCGTTGAAGACGAACTTGCCCATTCACTCCGGCTCCCGTCGCTCCTCCGCAAAGGACGTGTCCTGTTCGACCATGAGGGGGTTACCGCGCAGTTACTCGAAAAGGCCAACCAGCGTTTTCGCCAAGGCCCCCAACCGGCCTCGATCAACGAACAAATTCGCCTGAAAGCCTCCTGTTATCACTGGCTGGGCAAGGCAGAAGACCTCACGGACAAACCAGGCACCGCCCAATACCTGCTGACCCTGTTCTATGAGGATTGCATCCTGGCATTCTTCAGGCTGGGAGGCTATTGGCTGACGGCTCCGGTAGACGTTCACCGGTTCATGTTTTCTCGCGAACCGGCGCTTGCCGACCTGGCCGGTCAGTACCTCAATGCCACGACCCTGACCGACCGGCTCAACTTTGGCCGGCAATTTGCCGATCTCCTCTTCAAGGACATCCCAAACCCCGCTCGCATTGACTGAGGGGGCTGGATCGGTCCGACCCGTGTATAACCCGGGGAACGAGTTCGACCAGGCACACGATTCACGGAGCATGCGACCGGCCAGACTGTCGCCGGCCGGCATGTCTCCATCACATTGGTCTACACACCAAGGAGCCGTTATGGAGCTGGGATTTATCGGGCTTGGCAAAATGGGCATGAACATGGTCACCCGTCTGCGTCGGGACCAGCACCGGGTGGTGGTCTTCGACCGTTCGACCGATCTCGTCAAGCAGGCGGAGGGCCAAGGCTGTATCACCGCATCGTCGTTGACCGATCTGGTCAGCAAACTCAGTGCGCCTCGCGCAGTCTGGATCATGGTGCCCTCCGGTGCCCCAACGGAAGAAACCGTCCAGGCGGTCGCGGCCCTGCTGAAGCCGGGCGACACCATCATCGACGGCGGAAACACCCGGTTTCACGATGATGTACGGCGCGCCGCCGAGCTCAAGAAGTCAGGCCTTTATTATGTCGACGCCGGCACGAGCGGCGGCATCTGGGGTCTGAAAATCGGGTACTGCCTGATGGTCGGGGGCGACGAGGCGCCGGTGAAACGGCTGGAGCCGGTGTTCAAGACCCTGGCGCCGGAACAGGGCTGGGCCCACGTCGGTGCCGTCGGCGCCGGACACTACGTGAAGATGGTCCACAATGGGATCGAGTACAGCATGATGCAAGGCTATGCCGAAGGTTTCGAATTGATGTCGAAGAGCGAATACAAACTCGATCTGGCGCGCATCGCCGACCTCTGGATGCACGGCAGCGTCGTCCGCTCGTGGCTACTCGAGCTGGCGGCCGGCGCGCTCAAAGACGATCAAAAACTGGAAAAATTGAAAGGGTACGTGCAAGATTCCGGTGAGGGTCGTTGGATGATCGCAGATGCGATTGAAAAAGATGTGCCCGTACCAACGCTCACGACGGCGCTTTTCACCCGATTCCGATCGAGGCAGGACGAGTCATTCGCGGAAAAGATGCTGGCGGCGTTGCGAAACGCATTTGGCGGCCATTCCGTCAGACGATAGTCACACATCAACTTCACTAGGACACAACGATGGCCCCGACGAGTCAACGAGTCGATATTACTCCCGCGCAGGAAACTCTGTCCCCCGTTGAGCCCTGCACCGTCGTCATTTTCGGCGGATCGGGCGACCTGGCGCGCCGCCGTCTGATTCCAGCTCTGTATAATCTGCTTCTCGACGGATTGCTGCCCTCGAACTACGTCGTGCTGGGCTTGGGCCGGACCGCCATGAGCGATGAAGAATTCCGTGCCTCCGTGCGGGACGGCGTCGTCAAGCATTCCCGGCAGGCCTTGATTGAGGACACGTGGAACTCCTTTGCCCGGCATGTGTTCTATTTGGCCGGCGAAAATGACGATCCCCAGACCTATACCAGACTTAAAGCGCGTGCTGAAGAGCTCGAGCGCTCGTTTCAACTGCCCGGAAACCGCATTTTCTATCTCAGCATTCCGCCCAGCTCGTTCACCCCGGTCTGTGAAGGATTGGCCGGTTCAGGGCTGGCCGGAGCGCCTGCCACCCGTTCGCCCTATGCCCGCATCATTGTCGAAAAACCGGTCGGCCGCGATCTCGCGTCCGCGCAGGCGATCAACAGGGTCACGGGACACGTCTTCGATGAGTCGCAAATCTTCCGCATTGATCATTATCTGGGCAAGGAAACCGTCCAAAATCTGATGGTCGTGCGGTTTGCCAACAGCATTTTTGAGCCGATCTGGAACCACAAGTACATCGATCATGTCCAGATCACCGTCAGCGAGGCGGAAGGGGTCGGCACTCGCGCCACCTACTATGAAGAGGCCGGCGCCTTGCGTGACATGGTGCAGAATCACATGCTGCAACTGCTCTGCTTGGTTGCCATGGAGCCGCCCTACTCACTCGACCCCGACGTCGTGCGGAATTCCAAAATGGAAGTGCTCCGTTGCCTACGGCCGATTACCGCCAAGGACGTAGAAGAGTTCACTGTGCGGGCGCAGTACACGGAAGGCACCGCGCACGGAAAACCGGTGCCGGGCTATCGGCGCGAGAAGGGGGTCAAGCCCGACTCGACCACTGAAACCTATGTCGCGTTGAAATGTTTCGTGGAGAACTGGCGGTGGTCCGGCGTACCGTTTTATTTGCGGACGGGCAAAGCCCTTCCATTGCGGGCCAGCGAAGTCGCGGTGCAATTCAAAGACATTCCACAGATCCTCTTCAATGCCAATTCACAGATGCCGCAAGCCCCGAACGTGCTGACCTTGAGAATTCAGCCGGAAGAAGGGCTGTCGCTTCGCATCGTCTCCCGCGTGCCGGGCACCAGAGCGCAAACCCATCCTGTTGAGATGAACTTCAAGTATGGAGAAGTCTTCGGCCGCCCGTCACCGGAAGCCTATGAACGCCTCTTGCTCGACGTCATGGCAGGGGATGCGTCCCGGTTCATGCGGCGCGACGCCGTGGAAGCATCCTGGGCCTGGATCACCCAGATCCTCGACGCGTGGGAGAAACTGGGACAACGCTGGCTCCCAGAATATCAGGCCGGAACATGGGGGCCGGTCGAAGCGGATCGTTTGATTCAACACGACGGCCGCACCTGGCGAGTGCTGTAGCACCCACCTGTGCGCATTTTGGTTTGCCTGACCCCCTCTCCTGATGTTCTCAGCTGACATCCAGCTTCTTGGTCACAGCACCATGGGTCTGCCCCTGGGAATCAGGCGCAAGATCATCAACCGGGACGTTCAGTTCGCGCTTCACCTGCTTCACGATTTCGTCCCGTTTTCCCACCCCTCCAATGAACGTCTGAAAGTGCCCGTTTCGATAGAATGCGAGCGCGGGGAGCGAGGTGACGTCCAGCTCTGCCGGGATTTGCGGATTCTCCTCCACATTCATCGTGAGGACGAGCAGATGTAGGCCAAACTCTTCCTGCACCTGCTCCAGTTCGATGGCTAATGCCTGGCAATGGCCACAGCCCGGCTTCCAGAATTCGACAAGGACAGGCACCACACTCGCTTCGACCACACGATCAAACTGCCGATCGGTGATCGGTTGCAGTCCAGCCCTCACGATCGCAGACCTTGGGACAGGAGAGGTGTCAGCACCAGGGCGACCTGCTCCGCGAACAGGCGATATCCCGCGGTCGTCAGATGCAGCCCGTCATTGGAATACCTCGCGGCCAGTTGGTTGGTGTCCGGATCGGCCGTGGCGTGAAACAGATCGACGCAGGCCACGCGCTTCGCCGCCGCGTACTCACGAATCAGCTGGTTCAACCGTCCCCGCTGAGCCAGATGCCCGGCCACCCATTCACGCCCTTCCCGGCTCTCTTGGCTGTCTTCTATTCGGAGCGAGGGAACGGTCACGGGAATTGGGATGCCACCGCCCGCAAATGTCTGTTCGTAGAGCTTGACCAGGTTGCGCATGACGTCCTCGGGCGCTCCATTCCATCCGAGATCATTCGTCCCCCCCAAGATCGATACGTACCCTGGCTTGTGATCCACTACATCGCGACGGAATCGCATCACCATCTCGCCGGTTAGTTCGCCGCAGACGCCACTGGTCCGAACCTGCGCTGATCCACCAAGGAAATCTTGCAGATACTGCCCATACGGCGTCTCCTGTCCTGTTGGATTCGCAGCAGTTGGCGACTGAAATCCCGCCGTGAGACTGTCGCCAAAACATATGATCAGCACAGATCGGGCCATCGCATATCCTCCGCGTCTTCTCATCTGGACGGGAACGCCTCGGACCCTCTTTCGCGACCGGAATTGTACCGGTACCATCGAGCTCCGGCAATGTCCATCTTCACCCGCCTCCGCAGGAAGCCGCGGCTGCCCGTCCTCCGCAGTAGTCTGCTACGGAGGATGGATCAAGCCGTGGGGCTCCACCGGAGCGATCGTCGTGGAGAACCGCGATTTTCTTGACGAATCACGGATCTCCCGGTAGGTGTAACTCCATGACCGATCTCAAGACCGCACAGGACATGATGGCCGCGGCCGTGGCAGCAAAAGGCACGGAGGATCCAGAAACCGCATCTGTCAGACGCATCCTCAAACTGTTGGAGAAGACAGCAAAGTCCAACCGGACCTATGGGACCACCAACCCCGTAGCCCAAAAGTTTTCGCAACAGCTGTTCGAAGAATTGACCGTCCACCTCAATACCTGCTCAAAGCTCACAATTTTCATCCAACGATCGGAGCTGGTCTTCAACGACACCATCGTGCTCCAAGCCGACAAAGACAGCAGCAGCGAAGGGGTTGGCTTCAAACTCTATGCGGACGGCATTCGGGAATTCTCGATCCATCAAGGCCTCAGCCGCGAGGATTTGACGTTCTTTCTGGAGTCGCTCTGGGGCGGCACGGATCCGACCCAAGATGACGACGATATCGTCACCCGCTTATGGGCTCGCAATCTCTCGACCATTTCCATTGTGACCGCGGAAGAAATCGCTAAACACTCGATGGAGAGCATTGGGGCTCCCTCCGCCGAAGGAGGCATGAGTTCATCGGATGCGACGCTACGGGAACTGCTGGACCGGAACCGCAATCAAGGTGGCCGCACAGGCTCGGGAACAGGAGAGGGCACCAGCGCGCAGAACAAACGTCTTCAGTCAGGCCTCATCGGCTACGAAGTGACCGACGAAGAACTCGCCGCCCTGGCGAGCGAGATCGACGCTGAGAGCAAGCAGGACGACCTCCTGTACATCATGGATATGCTGACTGCCATCTTGGCGTACGAAACTTCTCCGGTTTTGCTGACTAAGCTGTTTACCGTCTGGGGCAGCATCGTAGGATCCCTGTTTCGTGATGGGAAATGGACTGTACTGGAACATGTCTTGAGTCTCCTCCATGAGACCGACGTCGTACGTCCGGATCTCAGCCAAGAACACAAGCAAGAGGTTGCGTCGCTCTTCTCGGGATTGGGCCGCACGGAACATATCAAGGCTATTGAAACATTTCTCAATAGTGCGCCCACCGCCCAAACGGAAGGGCTCTCGACCATCCTGCTTATGATGGGGGCGGACGCCGTCCCCCAGCTCTGCGCCCTGCTCGCCAAACTGGTGTCACCCGCGCACCAAGCCATCCTTTCAGACACGCTTCTCGTGTTGGCCAAAGACCGTCCTGAGCCGTTGCTCAAAGGCTTGATGGACCGCCGTCCGACCTATGTCCGCAACTTGCTCGCAATTCTCATGAAATGGAACGACCCTAAATTCGCCGAGGCAGTGGAAAAATTGACGCGCTACCCGGATCCGCATGTCCGGAAAGACGTCGTGCGCGCGATCAGCCTCTTCCGGCCGAACGGCAATGGCCTCAAGCTGATCTCGTTCATGGAGGATGGAGAGGAAAGCGTTCGCGTCGCCGCGTTGAAGCTCCTCGTGTCCGGACACTATACCGCCCCATTTTCCAGCTGGTCCCCGGCTCTGTCCGCGGACAACTTTTCGGAACGTCCGGTCAGCGAACGCCGGGCGGTCTTCCAGGCAATCCGAGCGACATGCGGCGACGAGGCAGTCTCCTATTGGGCGGGCCTCCTGACCGAATGGTCGTGGACGAATCGGAAAAAGAAAGAAGAGCTGGCCGTCTTGGCTGCAGAATCGCTGGGCAAGCTCGCGACTCCAGCCGCCGTGGCCGCGCTCGAATTGGGAAGCAAGAAAGGCGGTGCTGCCGTCCGCCAAGCGTGTGTCCATGCGCTGTCGCAAGCGCAGCGACAACAACAGGGGAAAGCCCAGACTGACCTGCCCCAATAAGGAGCATCAATGGTGAATGATTCCCGTTCGACCCACACGCCGGCCGCTGAAGACTATACGCAACCGATCCTGGCACATGAGAAATCGCTGTCCCAAAAAATCGGCCGAGGCTCCGAGGCCGGTGATATTCTGGACCAGCAGCTCGTGGTGTTGGGCTTCCAGCTTATCACCCAGCTGAACACACTGATCAAGACCTCCAAGATCCACGGGCGCACCAACGCCGCCCTCGACAAGCCGGTCGAAACCATGCTCACACTCATTCAGACGCTGGCCCATGACCGGCCGGCCACGTTGCGCCTCCAAAACGATTTTCTGTTTCTCTGGGACAGCCATCTCAAAGTCAGCGCGCAACAAATGCTGGTGGTCTCCAGTGTTATCGAAGCGATGGCCAAGTGGAAGATCGGCGGACTGACGTTTGCGTCGTCGGTTTCGTCCAAAGACCTGCGAGACTTCGCCTATCTCTTCGTCAGCCTCGATCCTGTCGCAAAGACGAGCGAGGATTTCCGGCAGGAACTGAAGACTATGGGCGTGACAACCATCGAAATTGAAGATCCGCGTATCCTCACCTTAAAAACGGACACGGGAGGATCGGACCTAAAAGGCCAGCACAAAGCGCGGTCGCGAAGCGCCTATGAGCAAGTATCCACTGCGGCGGGCTCCCTGACACAAGCGATGCGCGATGGCGGCACGATCAGCTTCAAACAGGCCAAGCGTGCCATTCAGAATATCATCGACCTCATGATGCAAGACGAGCCCGCCATGCTGGGCTTCGCCACCCTGCGCTGCCACGACCAATATACGCAGAAGCACTCCGTCAATGTCGCGCTCCTCTCGATTGCCCTTGCGAACCGAGCCGGCTACCCAAAAGTCGAATTGGCTGATCTCGGATTAGCGGCGCTCTTTCATGACATGGGAAAATCGTCTATCCCCCTCGACGTGCTGAATAAGCCGGGAGAATTTACCGAGGAGGAATGGGCCGCGATGCGCAGTCACCCGACAGAAGGGGTCTTGAGCCTCGCCCAGTTACGCGGCATCACCAATTTGCCGGCACGCATGGCTGCAGCCTCCTTCGAACACCACATGAATCTGGACTATTCCGGCTACCCGAAGCTGAAAACGCCGTGGAAGCTGTCGCTGACCGGGCGTGTGCTGATGATCGCGGACTGCTATGACGCCATGACCTCTTCCCGCGTCTATCGCCGTGAACCGATGGACCCGGCCAAAGTGCTGAGCATGATGTTTCAAAAGTCCGGGAAGAGTTTCGACCCCACCCTCCTCAAACTCTTCGTGACCTGTGTCGGCATCATCCCAATCGGTACGTTGGCGGAACTCACCACCGGAGAATTCGCGGTGGTCCTCAAGCCGGCGACCGACAAGGTGGACAGCGAACGACCGCTGGTGAAAGTGATCGCTGGCACGAACGGAGAGCCGGTCGACAACGGACCGGAACTGGACCTCACCGAGAAGGATGATACCGGAAACTACTGCCACAGCATTGTGCGGCTCATCGACAATACCGAACATCGGTTCGATACGAGCCGTTACTTTTCGTAACAAGCACGGCCCTACCCGTCACGATCATATCGCCCGCCCCATTGACTTGACAGTCCAAAACCTGATCCTCGACAATGCCCGCATGTTGGATCATATCTTCATTGAACGGCTGGAATTCCGCGGACGTTGCGGAGTGACTCCCGAGGAACGGGCTAAACCCCAGCCGCTGGCCATCGATCTTGAATTGCACGCCGAACTGGGGCGGGCCGGATTGTCGGACCACCTATCCCACACGATCGACTATGCCGCCGTAGCCACGCGTGTGGTACAGGTCGCCTCGGCCCACGAAGCCTGTCTCCTGGAAGCGATGGCTGAGCGGGTGTTGACCATGCTGTTCGACGATTTTCCGGTCGAACGGGTCACCCTCTGGATACGAAAACTCCATCCGCCGATCACGTCCGTCACCGGCTCCGTCGGCATCACGATCAACCGGACGAGACTGGCGCACAAGGTCAGACAGGCCGCTTCCCCTCCAGCGAATTTTCTTCTGCAGCAGCTGCACCGGCTGCCCAAGGGCAAGGCTCTCGACGTCGCAGCTGGGCGCGGCCGCCACTCGCTCTTTCTGGCCTCGAACGGTTTTCAGGTCGACGCCGTCGACCACGACGAGGGCGCGCTGGCCTACCTCTCCACATCAGCACAGGGCGATGCGTTCTCGGCCATTACCACACGGGCCGTAGATCTTGAACAGCCTACGCCGCATGAGCCACGCCTCGGAAAGAACGTCTACGACGTGATCCTGGTCTTCTTCTATCTTCATCGTCCACTGTTCCCTGCCATTATAGGAGCGTTGAGGCCCGGCGGAGTCTTGGTCTATGAAACATTTACCATCGACAATCACATTCAACACCGGCACCCGAAGCGGCGAGAATTTTGCCTGTCTTCCAATGAACTGCTGGGCCTGACCGCACCCCTCCACGTGCTGCACTACGACGAAGGAGCTCATGTGGATACGGATGGGTCTGACCGTGTCTATACCGCGCAACTCCTGGCATCTAAACCACTCTCCTCAGGAGCACCCGCATGAGCCGCGTGGATTTCCATCTGCACACCACCCATTCCGACGGAAGCTGCACACCAGCCGAAGTCATCGAGCTTGCCGCCAAAGCAGGCGTAACGGCTCTCGCCATTACCGACCATGACATTACAACGGGTATCCCCGAAGCCGCCGCAGCAGGGAAAGCCCGGGGAATCGAGATCATTCCCGGCATCGAGATCAGTTCTCTCCTGGGCGGCTCTGAATTGCACATGCTCGGCTACTTCCTCGACTATGAAGATGCCCGCCTGAACGACCGGCTGACGCGCCTCCGGGAAAGCCGGCATCGCCGCAATCCACAAATCATCGAACGCTTGCAGGCGGCTGGCATCGGCATCACCTATGATGAAGTCCGTGCCCTCGCGGGCACCGACTCCGTGGGACGGCCGCACATCGCGCGGGTCTTGATGGAGAAAGGAGTTGTATCTTCGGCCAAGGAGGCGTTCAACTTATGGCTGGCAGACGGACGGCCGGCCTATGTACCGCGCGAACTCCCGACACCGGCGGAAGCTATCCTTTGGATCAAGGAAGCGAAGGGTCTGGCCGTCCTGGCCCACCCAACCTGGGTGAAGACCACGGAGGGCACCTTGACGGATCTGGTCCGAAAACTCAAAGCCGACGGACTCGACGGAGTGGAAGTGCACTACAGCACCCACACCCCGAGGCAAACACGAGACTACCTGGCGCTGGCCAAGCAACAGGGCTTGCTGGTGACCGGCGGAAGCGACTTCCACGGCCTGACGAAACCCGACATCGACGTGGGGATCGGCAAAGGTTCGCTCCACGTTCCGAACTCACTGCTCGACACGATGAAACGCGCCGTGGCACGGCAATAGCCGCCGTTCGTGCGTCTTTCCAGCTATTCATTGACTCCCGTTCCCTATCCGCTAGACTTTCACCAGTCCTCAAGCCAGATCTCTATGACGACAACATCGCATTGGACGCTCCACTATGCCATTCTGGTCCTTGTGGTCCTCTTCGCAGGTCCACTATTGGGCAAACTCCAGCCAGTGGCGTCGATCCCCGTCACAATCTTCGGCTTAAACGCGCCCCAGACTGTCCGGCTAATTATCGAAGCAATCGGGCTCTCCGTTCTCTGCCTCTTCTCCATCCGCGCCTCCCTGCACATGCCCGATACGGGAGGTGGGTTCTCATTCATCAAGCGGCTCATTCTTCCAGTTACCGGCCTGTTCATCCTGATCGCAATGGACAAAACACTTCAGGCTGTGGGACTTTCCCTCATCGATCGTATCGGACCACAGAATTACGCCATCCTCTACACCGCTGCGCTCATCCTGACAGCCCTATGGACAACGGTTGCGTGGCTCTTGAATCGAGACTCGCTTGAGTGCTTTTTTTCGAGCCCTGCACCAAACAGCGAGTCCGCCGACTCAGCTATAGGCGGCGAAGACTCGCAGGAGACGGAGGCGCATGCCCATAGCGGTGACACAGACGCCGACACCGCCGTTCCAAAAGCCAAAGCAGACCAGCCGAGTACTCTGGGCCGATACCGCGTGCTCAAGGAATTGGGACGGGGAGCGATGGGCGTGGTGTACCTGGGAAAGGATCCCACGATTCAACGATTTGTCGCCATCAAGACGATGCGACTCCATGAAATCGACGACACGGACAAACTACAGGAAATACGAACCAGATTCTTCCGAGAAGCTGAATCGACCGGCCGGCTTTCCCATCCCAACATCGTCACCATTTACGATGCCGGGGAAGAAGACGATCTCGGATATATTGCGATGGAGATGCTGCAAGGAACAACCCTGAAAGCGTGGACTCGCCCATCGTCCCTGCTTCCCGTCGATACGCTGCTCCCCATTCTCGCGACCGTCGCCGACGCGTTGGACTATGCTCACCAGCAAGGCGTGGTGCATCGCGACATCAAGCCGGCCAACATCATGCTGACGAACAATCAGATCGTAAAGGTCATGGACTTCGGCATCGCCACGCTGGCGTCTTCGTCACGAACCAAGTCAGAGATGGTGATGGGCACGCCCACCTACATGTCGCCGGAACAGATCGCGGGGAAAAAAGTGGACGGACGCTCAGATATTTATTCGCTCGGCGTCGTCATGTTCGAACTGTTGACAGGCCATACACCCTTCCGGGCGGACAATGTGTCCGCGTTGCTGTATGCCGTCACCCATACGCCGCCTCTCCGACTGTCCACACTCCGCCCCGACCTGCCTCCCGCCGCGCAAACTATCTTGGATTGTGCGCTGCAAAAAGACCCTGTGCATCGGTATCGACGAGCCGGGGAATTCGCCGAAGAACTCCGCAGTTGTTTTAAAAGGCTGGCCGCGTAAGGCAGGCTAGTTGCGTAGCTGAATCTGGCCTTTGGGAAGGCTTTGGTAACACCCAACCGATAAATCCTGTTCGCGGGCTTGCAAGCAGGCGAGAAGACTCCCATCCTCTGCAGCGACTCCCTGGCAAACCTGTTTCACATCCTCAGCGCAGGCAGTCTTGCACCCCTCAAGTTCCTTCCATCGCACTATCCGCTTCTGGGCAAGGGCTTGGCATGGGGCAGTAAATTTATTCACTCGCCGCACCAGACACTGGTACCGCTCCTCCTGTGTCAATGCGTCGGGACAGGCTTCCTGCAACTCCGCAGCACATTTCACCTCGGCAACTTGTCCGGCACGCACCGTCCGAGACATGAGATGTCCGCCAGCCGCCTTCGACACCGGTTCTTTTCCTTCTTTTCCCGACCGACTTGGAGCATCGGGAACATGCGGTGAAACTCCAGGAATCGTCAAATCCAATTCCGGCACCGCCGGTGCAATCGGACCACGCCCTTGTTCCGATTGCAACTCTTCCCAGGATGGCAAATTCGCCCATACGACACTCCAAACGAGCGCCAACCCAACGGCTGATGCCAGGGCCGCGAGCGATTTCCCGGATGCCCCTTGTTCTCGTCGCTTGTTCATCACCGCCGAGAATAAAACAAGGCGGCATGAAAATCACTGAATCGCGTGTTTTGCGCAACAGGATCCGGACAGGCGCATGCGCCTCTTCGGTCATCTGCAGGGATATGGTCTCGGAGATTAATTATCGGATGCTTCGACGATATGATTCTCGAATCTGGTACATCCTTCGGCCAGCAAGCGGTTGGTCAACATCTCCCCTGGCCATTCGATTGGGAGATCGGCCGTGAACACCCAGACGTCGGGAGAGGTCCAGGCCGGCCCATGTTCGTCCGGCAATTCAGGATCAAACAGGTCGGTCCATACCGGCATATACACGCCATTACCGCATTGCGTGTGCAGATGGACGACGGTGCGGGCTCGCACGAGCGGATCCAGCTCTCTCCAGACAGCGGCAGTCTCATCCGCCAAATGATGCAACCGTACCGCATTCTGCGCATCGAACATCGCATAGGCGGCATAGACCGGCGCTTCGATCATATGCGGAGCAAGCGCCAGTTCGGGGCACTGTTCCATCAGCCCTTCCAGCATGGCGCGGCGATGGTGGTCTTCCCACGCATCGGGCAAACCGGGATCCGGCGCGCCAATCAATTCGAACAAGAGAAACGCGGTATTTTCAACCGGCGGCAAGACTCGCGCCGCCACCGCCTGCGCGCGGCGGGAATCAGCGACCGTGGCAATGTGATCGTGAAGGGCCTGCAGCGTGAGTATTTCCAACGTGGCATCCGTGAGCAGGCGAGGCTCCACACGCACGACGGTTCCTCCTGGCAACCGCAGGTGGCGATGCAACAAATCCGCCGTTGCAATCGGGTCAATCTTCAATTTGAGCGGAGCCGTGAGATTCGCTTGCAACGGAAGCGCGAGCGCTCCCATCACCGCATAGGACGGTTTGTCATCATCCGAGCCGCCCATAAGCAACGTACAGCTGGCTTCGGCGACAAGGTCGAACAGCCACTCCGCCATCTCTTCGTCAAGGGCGGCAAGCACCGTCAACAGATCGTGCTCGCGTCCTTGTTCGAGAAAGGCCTGAAGCGTATCAATGGCATCGTCGGTGTCACCATGATCGTGACGACGGGCGTTGATAAGATGGATGAGATCACGTGTGAGGGGATCAGGACGAGACCAGGCTAACATTGTCGCCCCCTATCGTTCAGCAACACCGATCGACCTAACTCAACTGGCTTGCCTGCCTCGAGCAAATCCATGTTGACAAACTTCCTTCGCTCACGCAAGCAGAGGAGCGGTTCCTACTGCCGGGCATCCGCCGATATGCCACACTTATTCTCCGATGACTTTCACCAACACACGCTTGCGTCGGCATCCGTCGAATTCACCGTAGAAAATCTGTTCCCAGGGACCGAAATCCAGTTTGCCGCCGGTAATCGCGACGACGACTTCACGGCCCATCACTTGCCGTTTCACGTGCGCGTCTCCGTTATCCTCACCCGTCTCGTTGTGCCGGTACCTGGCCTCATGCGGGGCAAGACGTTCGAGAAAATCATCGTAATCGCGCAGTAGTCCCGGCTCATCATCGTTGATATACACGCTGGCGGTAATGTGCATCGCATTGACCAGCACCAACCCCTCGCGCACGCCGCTCTTCCGGACGACGGCATCCACCTGCGGCGTAATATTGAGATACGCCCGCCTCGTGTCGGTCTCGAACCACAGTTCTTCTCGATAGGACTTCATACAGCATCCGTGCGGGCTGAATTGTGCCTACCGGATCGTGAAAGATTCAAGAGGGGGATGCTTCTTTCAATTGGCCTGGCACAAGCATGCAAAGAGACTATAATGGTCCCAGTATGCGGACATCTCCTCGGCTTCATCGTCCACGATTATCGCACAACGCATTGACGGTCCTGCGCCAGCGGTACCTCGCCAAGAATGAGCGTGGCACCATCATCGAATCGCCGGCCGAGATGTTCTGGCGTGTGGCCAACGATATCGCGTCGGCCGAGGGCAAGAATGCTGCGGCAGGGCGCCGACACGATCTGGCGACACGATTTTACGAGCTGATGGCTTCCCTGCTATTCCTGCCGAATTCGCCGACGCTGATGAACGCGGGATTGGCCATCCAGCAGCTTTCGGCCTGTTTTGTGCTGCCGGTGGAAGACTCGCTGAACTCGATCTTCGATGCCGTCAAGCATCAAGCGGTGATCCATCAGTCCGGTGGGGGCACGGGCTTCTCGTTCAGCCGTCTCCGCCAGCACGCCGACCGCGTGGCGACGACCAGCGGGGTGGCGTCCGGCCCTGTGTCCTTCATGCGCATCTTCAACATGTCCACCGACGTCATCAAGCAAGGAGGAACGAGACGCGGTGCCAACATGGGTATTTTGCGAGTCGATCATCCGGATATTCTCGATTTTATCGCACTGAAACGGCAGCCGAACGAGATGACGAACTTCAATCTCTCCGTCGGCATCACAGACCGGTTCATCCAGGCGGTCACACGCCGCCAATCGTACGCGCTCATCAATCCGCGCACCGGGAAACCCGTCAAGCGCCTTCCGGCCACGATGGTCTTCGACCGGCTGGTGGACGCGGCTTGGTATTGCGGCGAACCGGGCGTTGTGTTTCTCGACACGATCAATCGGACGAATCCCACGCCTCGCTTGGGGACCATCGAAGCCACCAATCCCTGCGGCGAACAGCCGCTCCTTCCCTACGAATCCTGTACGCTCGGCTCCATCAATGTGTCTCGATGCCTTACTACACAACGCGGCGTGCGCCGCATCGACTATGATCAGCTGGCAGCCATCATTCCCCTCGCCGTCCGATTTCTCGACAATGTACTCGATCGGACCAGGTTTCCCTTTCCCGCAATTGAGACCCAGACAAAATTGACGAGGAAAATCGGCCTGGGGATCATGGGATTCGCCGATCTGCTCATTCAACTCGGTATTCCCTACGATACGGACGAGGCGTTACAGATCGCCGACCAATTGATGACCTTCGTCGGATCCCATGCCCACGAAGCCTCTCAACAACTTGCCCATGAGCGTGGAGTCTTCCCGGCCTATAAAGGAAGCCGTCTGCACACCAAGGGAATTCGTCGCCGCAATGCCACGGTCACGACCATCGCGCCGACCGGCACCATCAGTATCTTGGCCGACTGCTCGGCCGGCATCGAGCCGCTCTACGGCATCAGCGTCGCCCGCACGATCATGGAAGATATCCGGCTAGAAAGCCTGCACCCTCAGTTCGTGGCACACGCTCGCGCGAGAGGCGTATCCCTCAATGACCTACGCCGTGAAATTGGCCTGCGGGAATCGATTCAACACCTGACTCAGCTCCCTCACGACCTTCGACGACTCTTTGTCACGGCCCATGACATCGCACCAGCCCACCACGTGCGGATGCAAGCGGTCTTCCAACGGCACAGCGACAGCGGCGTGTCAAAAACCATTAACCTCCCCCACGATGCGACAGGACAAGACGTGGCGGCAGCCTTCTTGCTCGCACATGAGCTCGGTTGCAAGGGTCTGACCGTCTATCGATCGGGTAGCCGCGAACATCAAGTGCTGGCCTGCTCTCATGTGCAATCGTGCTGACCTCTGGTTTCTACGCCGCGCTGCAATCTGTGTCGCCGAAATGTCCCATCAAATTGACACCCCTCCTGGTTGGTGATAAGTACTTTCCCAGATTCTGATGATTGGAAACAGGTTGTGACAGGGAGGTGCTTGCTGTCCGCTACCGTTGGAGACCCGTCGCTTGCTGGCAACCCTCTGGCTTGGAGTCTCCTGTTCGCCCGCCAGCCGGAACCGGATTTGGAATTTACAGAAGAAGAGTTGGAACAAACGACGAACATTCGCTCGTCCTCTCCGATGAAGCAGCCCCCTAAGAAATCAGGTGGCCGGCCCCTCCTGTGGGTGCTTGTGTTAATGCTGCTGGGGGGTGGAGCCTATGTGGCCATGGAACCGGAATTGGTCACGGATCTTGTCGGCCCGCTTCTCGGTGAATCATCGGAGCCACCAGCGTCGCCAGTGGCCATAAAACCGCAACCGCCCAAACCACTGACCCCGAGCGCACCGCCCAGTCAGCCTGCGCCGATGGCAGCCGCCCCCATTGCACCAGCTCCAGAACCATCTCCGAGCGTGCCGACAGCTTCAGTCCAAGCCCCACCGGCACCCGTGGCCGTTGCCCAACCGACCCCAGCCGAGACCGCCCCGCCGCTCTCCACTTCGCCGGCACCGCTCTTCGGCGAAGGACAACGGGTCACAGTCTTGCCAAACCCGGCCGCTCCACGCGAGAAGGTCGCGCTGAAGCAGGATGCTGCGGGCACCAAGCCGGGACCAGCTATTCCGCCAGGAACCGCTTTCACAATTCTTGATGGCGATTTGCTCGGTACTGAGTGGGTGTATTACGTTCGAAGCGATTACGGAACCAAGGGGTGGCTGGAAGAAAAACAGTTGCGGCTGAAGCCCTGATCGGCTCATCGGCCACTATCTGAATGATGAAGGCAGAGGGCGGCGGCACACGCGATGTGCCGCCGCCCTCTGTGCTATACTGCCGCACAAATTCACACCCTTCTCAAACTTGAGTGAGGAGAGACCTTCGCATCCATGCGAGCCGTGATTTTCGATTTCGATGGAGTCATCGCCGATACGGAGCCCGTACACTTCGAAGGCCTGCGGCGAACACTAGCCGGTATCGATATTACACTGACCGAACCGGACTACTATGCCACCTACTTAGGCTTCGATGACCGCGGCTGTATCCTGGAAGCGCTTCGAGTCAACCAACGCCCGATCACCGACTCGATCGTCCAGGACTTGATGCACACAAAAGCCGCAGCGTATCTCACGGCAATTCGAGATCGGCTCGTCATTTTCCCCGGTGTCAGAGAATTTGTGGAAGAAGCCGCCTCGGCGTATCCGCTCGCCATCGCCTCCGGCGCACTACGACCTGAGATCGAACTGATTCTGGAACAAGCCGGCCTCCGAAAAGCGTTCCGCCATATTACAAGCGCGGAAGATGTGACCAGGAGCAAGCCGGATCCTCAGCCGTTTTTACATGCCTTACTCGGCCTGAATCGGCAACAGAGCCACTCTCCACTGACAGCGGATGCCTGTTTAGTCATTGAGGATTCGCTACCCGGCATTCGGGCAGCCAAAGCGGCTGGGATGAAGGTGCTGGCCGTGACCAACACCCACACGGTCCAAGACCTGCACGAGGCCCACGCCATTACCACAAGCTTGCGCGAGACGAGGTTTTCCGAACTGAGAGGACGGCTCTGGCCATCATGACCCCCGCCGACGCTCAAGCCTACTGCACGGCCTACACGAAGCAGAGTGGGAGCAATTTTTACTACTCGTTCCTCTTCCTGTCCAAAGCCAAGCGTCAAGCGATGTATACCGTCTACGCCTTCTGCAAAGCGGTGGACAGCGCGGTCGACGAACCGCCTCCCGGCAGCAATCCCAAAGATGAGTTGCGACGGTGGCGACGGGAGCTGGACGCCGTGTACGGCGGCACCCCGACCCTTCCGATTACCGTGAGCCTCGCACATCACGTGAAGGCCCTCTCTATTCCAAAAGTCTATTTCGAAGAGCTCGTGAAGGGTGTGGAGATGGACCTCTCCACGACCCGCTACACCACGTTCGATGAATTATCGCTCTATTGCTATCGCGTCGCATCAATTGTGGGTTTGATTTGCCTACATATCTTCGGCACCACATCGCCCCGTGCACAGGACTATGCCGTATCACTGGGGATGGCATTTCAACTGACGAATATCCTCCGCGACATCGCTGTCGACGCATCCGACAATCGTGTCTATCTTCCCCTCGACGACATTCGCAATTGCAATTATTCTGAAAAGGCGTTGTTACAAAAGACGTATTCGCCGGAATTCAAGACACTGATGCAGCAGGAGGCAGCCCGCGCCCGTCAATACTATGAGAAAGCGCGGGCCGCCTTAGCGGGGCTACCTCAGTCCGAACGCCGAGCGCTCATCGTCGCGGAAATCATGCGCGGCATCTACAGCCGAATCTTGGATAAGATTGAACAGTCCGGCTATCAGGTGTTTGGGCCTCGCATCAGTCTCTCCACCAGCCATCGGCTGGCCATTGCCATGCGAATTTGGTTTCGTGCCTAGTCCCCGTGACCACTCCGGCTGAACAGACCGTTCTTATCTTGGGCGCCGGTTTGACCGGACTCGCGGTGGCGCATTTCCTCGATCGACAGGGGTATCGAGTCACCCTCCTGGATCATCCCGATTGGCAAGACGGCTACGGACTGAACGCAACCGACACAGCCCCCCTTCAGTTCGGACGCTATCAAGCGGCCTGGCGCCTGCTCCACTCAATCGAGCACGCCACTTCCTCTCAACTGGACCGGACGGTCCCACTCGAATTTCGACTCCCGGATGGACGGATCACCGCCTATCAGTCCACTCACCTTCCGGGTGCGCTTCAATGGATGACCAGCCTCTTTAGCTTTCATGGGCTGGCTTGGCAAGACCGCTGGACCCTGTTCTCGCATCTGGAACAAATCTGGGAGGAAGCACAAACGCTCCCGGCTGACCTGGACAACCGCCTTGCCGACGAATGGCTGGCGTCAATTGGCCAGAGCCAGACGGCTCGACAGTCTATCTGGAACCCGCTCATTCGATGGTTGACCGGCAATGAGCTGGGCCGCCTGTCGGCCACAATGTTTGTACAGCAGCTTTCAACTCTCTTCTTAGGCCGGACCATGGACGCACGGCTGACATATCTTCACGGATCCATCAAAGACCGATTCCTGGCTCCTCTAAAAGAGACATTGGGCCGACAAGACGTACAATTCCTGTCGCTCACGGAAACGCCAATCCTTCGATTCGGACCAGATGGTTTCAGCGGTGTCCGGCTTCACGATCGATCTGTGCTCCAAGCCCAATGGTATGTCGCCGCCCTTTCCCACCGAACACTACTCCCTCTGCTCCCTGAACGCCTGTTGACGCGCTATGCCTATTTCGCGCAAATCAGTGAGCTGGAAATCTTGCCTCAAGTGGCGGTTGAGTTTACAGAGCATTCGACCATGGCTTCACCACGGCTGCTCTTGCTCGCGGACCGGCCGTTCCAGTCTCTCACCGTCGCTCCAAGTGGACCCACCGAGATTCGATACCGGCTCTCGGCCATCGGCAATTCTGCGATGATGGAATTGGATGATGATCGGCTCACCAGCCTTGGACGCACCGAACTGAATCTGCTGACCCCTGAAATTGGACAAAAGGACCCTCCCTCTGCCGCAGTGAATCGGGAGCCCCAAGCGGCCCTGTCACTGAAACCCGGCGCAGCCCTGCTCCGGCCCATCCAGCAGAGTCCCATGGGTAACCTCCTGATCGCCGGAGCCTGGACCGATACCGGATGGCCCGCCAACATCGAAAGCGCCATCGTGAGCGCACAGCGCTGCGCGGACATCATTACCCGGCAACCGGCTTGACCATGCCGAGATGGGCTGATACGAGTATCCTATGCGTAGCCGGCTTGCCCCACTCATGATCGGACTCGTTCTCGCCAGTGCCGGTTGCACAACGGGCCCCTATGAGCGCGGCGGCTATCCCAGCGGACTCAGCCGCTATGATGTGGAGAGGGATTATCAGGAGTGTGAATACAAAGCGCGGTTGGCGAACGAACCGCACTTCTACAGCCGCAGTTCCCCCTTCCCATTCGGACCCGGCCCTCAGAATCCTGCCGATCATGCCCGCACATTGCATGGGCTTTCCATGATCAACGCCATGCGGGACACCTGCCTCGCCGCCAAAGGATATCGCGTTGAGTAGCTACTGCACACCAGCACGTAGATAACACTGATCCTCAAATTGCTGGCCACCCCGATACTTCGCAATCACCAGCCATTCACGTTTGGCATCCGTCAAGGCAACGTATGCCACTGAATCGAGGATGAACGGGTAGGCCGTGAACATCGTCGCCAATGCAGGAAGGATGAGGCTCTGTTCTATCGTGAGAGATCCAAGCGGATAGGTGCCGCCGGTCCGCTCGAACTTGTCCTCCGTCGCCAACAACGGCCCCATATCCTGCCAACTGGTACGTTCAAGAACAGTGCTCTCGGCTGGGAATACGTACAAACTGTCGCTGGGCGCGCCTTTCATGCAGAACGTCGTCTTGACGACGAGGTCCTTCGTTCCGTTGTTGTCCAGATCCATGATCGCCCTGTCGAGACTGGAACACCGTCTCGTCTTCGGCCCCTGCCCATTCAGTTCCACCGATTTCCAGTCCACCGTCTTCATCAACTCTGCATCGGGCGCCAGCCGATCTCCAAAGAACTTCGCCACTTTCTGACAAAATGAGAGATCCCTCCCCGCCGCCACTTCAATCGAGGCTGCAGAAACCAGCGCCGGCAACACGATTGACCAGAGCACAGCAAGAAGGAGCGCGTTTCGTTCTTTCATATCCTCCCCCTCTCATTGACAACGCCAACCCACCTTCCTAAGATACCGCCGATTTTTCCAATCAATTCCATTCAACCATGACCCTGACACCCCTCCAAGAACTTGCCAAATCCCTTCACAATTGCCAGCGGTGCAAACTGGCCAAGCTGGGACGCAGCCAAGTCGTCTTCGGCGTGGGCAATCCGCACGCGAGCATCATGTTCGTGGGCGAAGCGCCGGGCGCCAACGAAGACCTGAAGGGAGAACCATTCGTCGGCGCGGCGGGAAAGATCCTGAACGATCTTCTGGCCTCAGCGGGGTTATCACGCGATCAGATCTACATCGCCAATGTGATTAAGTGCCGGCCTCCGGACAATCGCGACCCGGAACAAGATGAAGTCGAGACCTGCAAGCCCTTCCTGCTGCAACAGATCCAACTGATCCGTCCAAAACTGGTCTGCACACTCGGCAACTGGGCCACACAGACCTTATTGGAACGTAAAGTCGGGATTACGAAAGTGAAGGCACAGGCCTTCTATATGAAGGATTTCGTGATCTTCCCCTTGCTGCATCCAGCTGCCGCCCTGCATCAAGGCAACTTAATGGACACGCTGAAAGAGGATTTCAAGAAGCTCAAGGAATTTCTCGACAAGCACAGCAAACCGGCCGAACCGACCAGTGCTGCCTCACCAGCTGCGCCAACCTTGCAGATCGATCCGCCTAACCCGGCACAGATGGATCTGTTCGGATCATAACTCTCACGTTGCTTCTCTCTCGCACCATAGAGTGCCCCTTTTGGAACCAACAGCCCGGGGGAAAGCCTCGGAGGGAATCCCCATCTAGTTTCGGAGCAAACGGGGGGATTCTACTTTTCCAAAGTGACGCCGAGGCTCAGAGCGGACTTCACCGGAGGAGGGGGAGCACGAACGGGTCGCTCAGGGAGGTGTGGGAGCGGTTGAGCCTCGGCTCGCAAACGCGATGGCCCGCACAGGATGACTTACGCCTTTGACTTCATGGCAGAGGGTGAGTCTGACTCCGAGGCGTTGCTGCTCTCTTCTTGGGCAGGCTGTTCTTCCTCCGGCACGTCGAACCACTGCACCAGCATGTCGTCCCACCAGGCTTCAGTCACCTCGTTGCCTGGATCGGTTCCCAGAAATGCCACATCGTCTTTTTTGATCGTAGGTCCGACGAGCTGGGGCTGGAATTTGGCCCGGTCGATGACCTCTTTCGTCGCATAGCCTCCGAGAATCCACGAGTCCGGATCGGCCCGTCGGGACTTGTAGGCTTTCAGACCCAGCTTGAGATAGATGAAGATCTGCTGCTGGATAGGATCAGTCACACCTGACTGAGGGAGGCTGAGGGTCTTCTCAATGCGCTTCCGCCAATGCCGGTCGTCGTAGCGTGACGTCACCAGCTGAAGCATTTTCTTCCCAAATTCGACATCCAGCGGCATGGCTAATCCTTATACCCGGCACTGACGATTTGCGAGGCTGATCAAAATGGCCTTCCAGCAAGGCCGCAGGGAGATCGGTGACTGAGGCGTACGGTCGGAGGTACGTCGCAGGGAGACGAGCGACTGAGAACGAAGCTGGAGGGCATTTTCATCAGCCGAGATGTTTCTTGAAGAATGCTTTCGTCCTGACCCACGCATCTTTGGCCGCTTCTGGCCGATAGACGGACGGATCGTTGTCCCGGAAGAATGCATGCGGCGCGCCTGGGTAGGTCTTGATCTCACCCACTTTGCCGTGCTTCTTAAACGCCGCGGCCAGCCGTTGCACGTCCGCCTTGGTGATCCAGCCGTCGTCTTCCCCATAAAAGTACAGTACCGGTGCCGACAGCTTCTCGAGCGGCCTGTCCGGATTCGGCACTTGGCCATAGAAGGGAACCGCCGCCTTGATGTCAGCATTCACGCAAGGCAGGAGCAGTGCATAGGACCCGCCCATGCAGAACCCGGTCACGCCGATCCTCGTCCGATCAACTTCCGGAGACGACTTGATATACCCCACGGTCGCAATCAAATCCTTGAGCCCGTCCTCCTGCTTGAGCGTATTCATCAGCTTGCCCGCCTCGGCCGGATCAGTAGTGAGTGCATGGTCGAGCCGAGAGTATAAATCCGGCGCGATTGCAACATACCCTTCCGCCGCATAGCGCCTGGCGATATCCTTGATATGGTCGGTGAGCCCCCACCATTCTTGAATGACAATGATCGCGGGCCGTTTTTCCTTCGTGACCGGAGGAGCGACGAACGCCTTCATGCTGACCGTGCCGCTCAAATATTTGACTGTGGTTTCTCTGACCGATTCAGCCATGATTCACCCCTTGTGGGCTAGGAGCGTATGGCTGATAGCTGATGGCACAAGCGATTCTGCGCTTTCCGACTTCGTGCCATATGCTATACGCCATACGCTTTCAATTTCCTGCCACCATCATTTCGGAAATCTTGAGCGTCGGGCTAGCGATGCGGCCACGGAAGACCAGGTCGTTTCCGACCAGTTCAATGTCCTTCAGCATCTGCTTTAGATTGCCCGCGATGGTGATTTCTTCGACGGGGGAAGCGAGTTCGCCGTTTTCAATCCAAAATCCGCAAGCCCCTCTGGAATAGTCCCCCGTCACCATATTGATGCCGAACCCGATCACCTCGGTCAGGTAGAGCCCCTCCTTCACGGAGCCGATAATCTCCGCGGGCGTTTTCACGCCAGGCACCAAGTAAAAATTGGTCGGCCCGACCGAGGGACTTTCTCCAACACTCCGTGAGGCGTTCCCGGTGGACGGAAGTCCCAGCTTCTTCCCCGAATAGGTATCGAGCAGATAGCTTGTCAGGACTCCCCGCTCAACGATCGTATTCTTCCGTGTAGCCAAACCTTCGCCATCGAACGGACGCGACCCTAATCCACCGACCATGCGTCCGTCGTCGTACACCGTGATCCGATCGGATGCGACGGTCTGGCCAAGTTGATCGAGCAGGAAGGACGCCCGCTTGTAGAGACCATAGCCGGAGACGGCGCTGCACAAATTCGCTAACAGACTGCCGGCAGTCTCCTGATCGAACACGACCGGCACGCGCTTCGTCGCCACTCGCCTGGCACCCAATCGGCGGACCGCGCGCCGGGCCGCTTCCTGCCCAATCGATTCCGCAGAAGCCAATCGTGCAAACTTGTGCTGAACTTCGTACCAGGCGTCACGCTGCATGGCACCGGTTCCGGTTTCGGTCGCGATCGGCGACACCGACAAGGAAAAACTGGAGCTCTGATACGAGCCGACAAACCCGTGACTGTTAGCCAGTACCACCCGGCCAGACGACGAATCGAACTCCGCGCCTTCGGAGTTCGTGATCCGTGAATCGGCGGAAAAAGCCGCCGACTCTCCGCGCTTGGCCCAATCGATCTGAGTCTCGGTGCCAAGCACGGTCTCATCATACAGATCGAGATCCGGTCGATCACCGCCCAACTGCGCCGCTTCCGGCAACCCGGAGACCGGGTCCTCGACGACAGCTTTCGCCAGCGTACAGGTCTCGGACACGAGCCGGTCAAGAGATGCTTTCGAAAAATCGGAGGTCGATGTGGTAGCCGAGCGCTTTCCTACAAACACGCGCAGGCCAAGTCGCTTTTCTCTCGCCTTGGTCAATCGATCGACGGCGCCGACTCGCACCTGCACGGAAAACGTCTCGCCATCCGCCACAACGATGTCGGCCTCGGTTGCGCCGCATTGTTTGGCATGCGCGAGCACGTCCGCCGCTAATTGGGCATAGCCGCCGTTACCGGCCGCGATTGAGTGCTCTGCCCGTTCCTTGCGCACGATATCCATCCAATTCCTTCGTCAACCGTCATTCGTCAAGCGTCATTCGTGTCGGCTCTTCCTCTCTTTCGATTGACGATTGACCTTATGACGCCTGATGCTCTGTTCAGCCTTGCGTTCCACCCACGGTGATTTCGTCGATCTTGATGGTCGGCAGGCCGACCCCGACAGGAACCGACTGGCCGTCTTTACCGCAAGTCCCGATGCCGTTGTCCAACTTCAGATCGTGCCCGACCATCGACACCTTGGTGAGAATCTCGGGACCATTGCCAATCAACGTCGCCCCCTTGACCGGCTTCGTCACCTTGCCGTCTTCGATCAAGTAGGCTTCGCTGGCCGAGAACACGAACTTGCCGTTGGTAATATCGACCTGCCCACCGCCGAAGGAAACAGCATAGAGCCCCTTTTTAACGGAACGAATGATGTCGTGGGGGTCTGACTCTCCAGCCAGCATGAACGTATTCGTCATACGAGGCAACACCACGCTCTGATAACTCTCACGCCGGCCATTGCCTGTCAGGGCGATACCCATAAGACGCGCATTCAGTTTGTCCGTGATGTATCCACGGAGAATACCCTTTTCGATCAGAGTCGTCCGGCCTGTAGGCGTCCCTTCATCATCCATGTTCAGGGAGCCTCGACGAAACGGCAGTGTTCCGTCATCCACGATCGTGCACACATCGGACGCCACTCGTTTCCCGATCAAGCTTGAAAAGGCCGATGTTTTCTTCCGGTTGAAGTCGGCTTCCAATCCATGTCCGATCGCTTCGTGCAAAAGAATGCCGGGCCAGCCTCCGGCCAACACCACCGGCATGGCACCGGCAGGCGCATCAACAGCGGATAGATTGAGAATCGCCTCACGCGCGGCTTCCCGCGCATAGTCCAAATGCCGATTTTGGTCACGATAAAATTCGAAGCCGACACGCCCGCCCCCGCCGAAACTTCCGACTTGACGGTTGCCGTTCTCTTCGGCAATGCAGGTGATTTGCAGACGAGACAATGGCTGCACGTCGCCAACCAGGATCCCATCCGACGTCGCGACCGCGACAACTTTATATTCCGTATTGAAAGACGCCATGACGTTCTTGATGCGAGGATCATAGCGTCTTGCTTCGGCGTCGATTTCATTCAACAGTGCGACCCGCTCAGGCGTCGCGACGTCAGCCTTGGCCCGCTCGATTGGATACAAATCCCTTGTCGGCCGCCGCTGCGCAGGCACCGGCACCGCGCGATCCCCCTTGGGCGAGTGAGCAATATATCGTGCCGTGTCAGCCGCAATTTCCAAGTCTTTTTTCGTCAGCTCATCCGAATAGGCAAAACCGGTTTTTTCACCGGCCGTCGCCCGAACTCCGACGCCTTGAGAAATGCTCTTCGCAGCTCGTTTGACAAGGCCTTCCTCCATCGACACCGACTCCGAGACCCGGGACTCGAAGTAGAGGTCCGCATACTCCACGTCGCGTACGTTGAGCCGGTCCAGCGCATGCTGGGCTTCAAGTTCCGTGATTCCAAAGGTAGCAAGTTGAACGTGATCTGGCATACGTCGTAATGCCTCCGAGATTGCCGGGCGCCGCGAAGTATAGCCCATTTATTTCCGCAGCCGCAATGTGACGATATGGATCGGCCGCCAGAAATACGCCATACTCCAGGAATCGTTTGACATTCCCTACCCCCCCCAGTAGACTCTTTTTATTCACACCTCATCCGATGAGAAGGAACACGATCAAGAGTTTATGACCCAGCGCCTTGTCTCAAACCTCGACCAACTCTCAGAGCATGATCTGACCGCCAAGCTGGAACCGGAGCTCTTGCCGAAACATGTCGCCGTCATTATGGACGGGAACGGACGGTGGGCGGAACTCCGTGGGCTTCCCCGCATCGCAGGGCATCGGGAAGGCATCAATTCCGTTCGGGAAATGATTTCACAATGCCTGGAGCTCGGCATCCAAGCCCTGACGATCTACGCGTTTTCCCAGGAAAATTGGAACCGCCCTACACATGAAATCAGCGCCCTCATGGGCCTCCTGGAGCACTACCTGTCTACCGAACGAGCCAGTTTAATCGAGCAACGTGTTCGCTTTCAGGCCATCGGCCGGCTTGAGCCGCTGCCCCTGTCGGCCCAGCATTGGGTACGGACCACCGAACAGGAAACCGCCCATTGCGACAAAATGGTCCTCACTGTTGCGCTCAGCTATGGCGGCCGCGCGGAAATTGCGGATGCCGTCAAAGATCTGATGACCGATGTCCAAGCGGGGGTCATCCAACCAAACCAGATCGATGAATCGTTACTTCAACAATACTTGTATACCCATCCCCTTCCCGACCCAGACCTGCTCATTCGAACCAGCGGTGAAACGCGGATCAGCAATTTTCTCCTCTGGCAACTAGCGTATACGGAACTGTGTTTCACCCCGACGCTGTGGCCGGACTTTCGCCGGCGTGAGTTCCTGCTGGCCCTCTTGGAATATCAAAAACGGGAACGCCGATTCGGCAGGATTCTGAGCGCTGTTTCATCGTAGTTTCTGTGGGAGCCTCCCCTGTCACCGATGTCACGCCATACACCCCGACGCTTGTGACACCCCTCTCGACCGGCACCCGACGCTTCGACCTCCGGCGTGTCTATACCGCAGCCTTGCTCATCCCGGGTGTCTACGTCATTATCTGCCACCTTCCTCCTTGGGCCTTAACACTCCTTTTGATGGTGGGCGGAGGCCTTGCCTTGTTGGAACTCTATCGCATCAGTTTTGCGTCCCGCCCGAACTATGCACTCGTCGGCACCGGATTGGCACTTTCCGCGCTGGTGTTGGCCCGGCATCACCTGTCCTTGGGCCTGACGGATCTGCTCGCGGCTGGAATAGTGGCGCTACCGGCGGCCCTCCTGCTATCGCCCGGCACAGCTGAACGCCGTATAAAGGATACGACCATCACCGCGTTCGGCGTTCTCTACGTTGGCCTGACATTGAGCACCGTGGTGTCCACACGTGTGCTGGCCGGCGGTGAATGGCTCGTGCTGTTCCTCGCAGTGGTCACATGGGCGGGGGATACAGGCGCCTATTACGCAGGCACCCTGTGGGGCAAGCACCTGCTCGCTCCAAAGATCAGCCCAAAAAAAACCGTCGAGGGCCTGCTGGGAGGCATCGGACTCGCCGTTGCCGCCGCCTTCCTGGCTCAAGTCTGGTTTGTCCCGCAGCTGCAACCAATGGACACGGTGATTCTCGGCGTGGTACTGACTGGAGCTGGGCTGTTCGGCGATCTCTGGGAATCGGCCATCAAGCGCCGCGCGGGGGTGAAGGATTCCGGTAGTATCTTGCCGGGTCACGGAGGGATGTTGGACCGAATCGACAGTCTCTTGTTCACGGCCCCCACGTTCTACTACTATGTCACCTGGATTCGCGGCATCACACCGTCCCCATAACGAGGAGAGGATATGAAGTCCATCATCATCCTGGGTTCGACCGGATCGATCGGTACCAATACGCTCGATATCGTCCAGCGATTTCCCGAAGAGTTTCAAGTGGTCGGGCTGACCGCCGGCGGCAACGTCGACAAGTTGGAAACACAAATCCGTCTATTCAAGCCCAAGATGGTTGCCGTCTCGACCGAATTGTCTGCGGCCACGCTTCGAACCAGGTGCGCGGGACTTCCCGTCGAGATCCTGGCCGGAGAGGACGGGATTGCCCAAGTGGCCACCATGCCTGGAGCGGAACTCGTAATCTCTGGGATCGTGGGTGCCGCCGGCCTTGTCCCAACCTTGGCCGCGATCCGCAGCGGAAAACATATCGCGCTGGCCAATAAGGAACCCATGGTCATGGCCGGCAAGTTGATGCAGGACGAAGCCCACAAGCACGGGGTCAGGATTTTCCCCGTCGATAGCGAGCACAGTGCCATTTTCCAATCCTTGGAAGGCCATCGGCTCGAAGACGTCCGCCGGCTGATTTTGACGGCGTCCGGCGGCGCCCTCTGGACGCTCACGAAAGAACAGCTGCATTCCGTGACGCCGGAACGCGCGCTCCAACACCCGAATTGGAAGATGGGTTCGAAGATTACTATTGACTCGGCAACCCTGATGAACAAAGGCTTGGAAGTCGTCGAGGCCCGTTGGCTGTTCGGCATCTCCGAGTCTCGCATTGATGTCCTTGTGCATCGGGAGAGCATCATCCATTCTCTGGTCGAATATGAGGATCGGTCGATGATCGCCCAACTCGGTTTACCCGACATGCGGACACCCATTTCGTACGCCATGCGGTATCCGGAACGCATGCCGTTGGATTTGCCGTCGCTGGATCTGACCGAGGTCGGGAAACTGACGTTTGCCAAGCCCGACCATGACCGGTTCCCCTGCCTGAACCTCGGCTACGAATCGCTTCGAGTCGGCGGGACCATGCCGGCCGCCATGAATGCTGCCAACGAAGTCGCCGTCGAGGCGTTTCTCAATAGCGGCCTTCGTTTCGTGGAAATTGCCGACGTCATCCGCAGCACGATGGATGCCCACACGCAACGGGAGATTACCGGGCTTGATGACGCGCTGGAAGCGGATCGCTGGGCACGAGAAAAGGCCGAATCGTTGGTCCACGCCTTGCCGCGCTGACAGGTATCATTTTGCATTCTGCCCAATCGATGTTAGAGTAACCCCCGGTACGTTCAACAGGAGATCGGCACAATGCTCTCCGCCTTCACCTGGTCCCCCGACACCCTCTGGCTGTTGATGCAAAAAGCCGGATGGTTCCTCCTTATGATAGGAGTGCTCATCGCATTCCACGAGCTCGGCCATTTCCTCGCGGCTCGCTGGGTTGGGGTGAAAGTCCTGAAGTTTTCGCTCGGGTTTGGCCCCAAGCTGATGGGGCGCCAGGTTGGAGAAACCGAGTACTTGCTCTCCGCCGTGCCGCTGGGGGGCTACGTCAAACTGTTCGGTGAAGACGAGACCGAAGCAACGACACCGGAAGATCGCAGACGCTCCTTCGTGCATCAAGGACTGTGGGGGAAGGTGCTCATCGTCGCGGCTGGACCGGGCTTCAACTTCATCCTCGCCTATCTGATATTTGGTACGTGGCTCGCGTTTGGCGGTGGCTTACCGACATCGGCAATCGGTTCATTGATGCCGGACATTGAGGCTCTGCGTCCGGACTCGCCAGGGTACCTCGCTGGATTGCGAGTGGGAGACCGTGTCCTTCAAATTAATCAGAAAGAAGTGACGATTCGCAATGAAGCGTTTGACATCATCGAAAAAAGCCAGGGCATGCCGCTTGTGGTCGAGGTCCGCCGAAAATCCGAGGTGCTGACGTTCGAGGTGACCCCTCAGGCCATCGCTCCCAACGGGATACAGCAGAAAGATCCCCACTACACCATTGGGATTGAGGAGGCTGCACCGGTCATTAAGCAGCTCACTCCCAAATACCCTGCCGTTGAAGCAGGGATTCAGGAAGGCGACCGGATTGAAGGCATCAATGGGGACCCCATCTATACCTGGGTTCAGATGACCAAAATCATACGGGACAACCCCAATAAGCCCTTACAACTCGATATCAACCGACATGGGCAACGCCTCACCATCCAGGTTACCCCGCGGCTTGAGCAAGAAACGGTCGATGGAAATGCACGGGAGATCGGACGGATCGGCGCAGGTCCCGGCCAAACGTTATTGCATTCATCCACACCGCTTCAGGCACTCACTGACGGCCTCAAGGCCACATGGTCCTGGACGGAGTTCACCATCGTCTCCCTCTACAAGTTGATTACCGGAGACATCTCGCGAAAGAACATCGGCGGCCCTCTCATGATCGCCAACGTGTCCGGTGAAGCGGCGGAGAAGGGGCTCTCGAGTTACATCTTCTTAATCGCATTGCTCAGCATCAACCTTGGGGTGCTCAATCTGCTGCCCATCCCCATCCTCGATGGAGGACACTTGCTCTTTTTCTTGATTGAGGGCATCCTGCGCAAGCCGATCGGCGAACGCCAGCGCGAAGTCGCACAACAGGTCGGGCTGTTTCTGCTGGTTGGGGTCATGATCTTCGCTTTCTGGAACGACCTGGAACGTATTTTTTCCCGCTGAGCTTCGATGAAAACTTCACAACTGCTCATCCCCACTCTGCGGGAAGATCCCGGTGAGGCAGAGACCGTCAGCCACCGGCTCATGTTGCGCGCCGGGTTGATCCGAAAAACAGCGGCCGGCATCTATACCTACCTCCCGCTTGGTCTACGGATCATTCGCAAGATCGAACAGATTATCCGTGAGGAGATGAACCGAGCCGGGGCGCAAGAATTGCTGATGCCCATCGCCTCCCCCGCCGAATTATGGAAAGAGACTGGGCGCTGGGAGTACTACGGCAAAGAACTGCTGCGCTTCAAAGACCGACACGAGCGGGATTTCTGCCTTGGCCCAACGCACGAAGAAGTCATTACCGACCTCTTCAGGCGTGAGGTACGCTCGTATCGCCAGCTGCCCCTGAATTTCTATCAAATCCAGACGAAGTTTCGAGATGAAATTCGCCCCCGATTCGGCCTCATGCGCGGACGCGAGTTCATCATGAAAGACGCGTACAGCTTCGATACTGATGACGCCGGCGCCAAGATCAGCTACCAAAAGATGTACGACGCCTACACCAGAATCTTCACACGGTGCGGCCTAACGTTCCGCGCGGTCGAAGCGGATACAGGGCTGATCGGCGGCGACGTCTCGCACGAGTTCATGGTCCTGGCCGAAACTGGAGAAGCGACCGTCGTCTACAGCGACCAGGGCTCCTATGCCGCAAACCTTGAACGAGCGGAGGTGCTGCCTCCATCGCACCCCGATGACGAACTACCTCGCCCGCTGACCCCCGTGGCGACTCCGCAATGCCGAACGGTGGAGGAAGTCACGGCGTTCTTAACAATTTCGTCCAGGCAGTTGGTGAAAACCCTCCTGTATCGTGCAGACAAAGAGACCGTCGCGGTGCTAATTCGGGGAGATCACGATCTCAATGAGGTCAAACTGGCTCGGCTGCTACAGGTAACAGAGGTCCAGCTTGCCGATCCGGACACCGTGTCTCGCCTGACTAATGCCCCTGTTGGATTCGCCGGCCCGATCGGTTTGACAGGGGTACGCATCCTGGCGGATCACGCCATTCATATGATGAGGAATATGGTGGTGGGAGCAAACCGGGCCGATACGCATTATGTCGATGCCAATTGGGACCGGGATTTCAGGGTGGATCAGTTTGCGGATCTTCGCAACGCGCAGGCCGGCGACCCCTCACCGAAGGGACCTGGGTTCTTGACCCTCGCCAAAGGCATTGAAGTGGGACAAGTCTTCCTGCTGGGAACAAAATACAGTAAGAGCATGAATGCGACAATTCTCGACGACCAGGGAAAGGAACGCCTGGCGATTATGGGCTGTTATGGGATTGGAGTCGGCCGCACTGCGGCGGCCGCGATCGAACAAAACCACGATGAGAAGGGTATTATCTGGCCACTCCCAATCGCCCCGTTTCATGTCCATCTCTTGCCGGTGAGCCAATCAGCAAAAACCGCTGACGCGGTGTCGCGCCTCTATACCGACCTGTCGGCCAATGGCTTTGAGGTCTTGTGGGACGACCGTGACGATCGCGCCGGTGTCAAATTCAACGACGCCGATCTCATCGGAGCCCCATTCCAAATCATCATCGGTGACAAAGGTCTGGCAGACGGGGTGGTCGAACTCAAAGTTCGGCGGAGCGGAGAGAAATCTCGTGTCGCGCCGCCCGATGTCGTTACACATCTCCTCAGATTATTTGGCAACACCGGACTGACCCCGCCCGCTCACTCCACTTTTCTCGCATAACGTGTCCACGAATAGTCCCCGCCCTCTCGCACGGCCACCAGTGGGCCTCGGGAAAATTTGCTTTTCCTTGCCTTCCCGCACTATTGGGCTAGACTGAGACTCGGCTCTGAACTTCGGCACGCGTTACGGCCTCCCTCGTGGGATGTCAGACCGCCCGGCAGGCGCAGTTTACCAGGCAGAGTGCAGCAAGCATGCAGGCAAAACCCATTCCTCACAACCCTCAGGAATTGCAACTCAAAGTCGACCATGCCGAGCATGTCAAAAAGATCATCGCGCAGATTAACGCGGCCACCAACCTCGATCAGATTCTCCTGGACCTTCACAAAGATATTCTCAGCTCATTCGACGCAGAAGATTTGACCCTCTTTGCATTCGACTCCGAGAAAAAAGAGATCTTCTCGAAAGTCCCTCATCTAGACTCCGTCGAAGAACTCCGCATTCCGATCACGGAACAGAGCCTGGCCGGCTTCTGCGCCAAATACCTGCGGCCGGTGAACATCGTCGATGCCTACAACGCCATGGAACTGCGGACGATCCACCCATCCCTCATCCACGACAGTGCCTACGACAAACGCACCG
The DNA here is from genome assembly GCA_016873455.1 of Nitrospira sp. Taxonomy (GTDB): domain Bacteria; phylum Nitrospirota; class Nitrospiria; order Nitrospirales; family Nitrospiraceae; genus Nitrospira_D. Next base: position 39,243 of record VGXE01000006.1, read on the forward strand.
GGTTTAAAACCAAGCAGGTTCTGACCTATCCCATCGTCGCCGACAATAAATACTTGATGGGAGTCCTTCAGCTCCTGAATAAGAAGAATGGGATTCGCTTTACCAGAAAAGATGAAGAATCCGTTGCTGAGATCACCAAGGCACTGGGGATCGCATTCTTCAACTTCAAGAACACCGCCAAGAAGAACCCCACGAAGTTTGATCTGCTCCTGAGCAGCAATCGTCTCACACAGAATGATCTGGACACTGCTATTGCCGACTCACGCAAAGGGCTGAGCGACCTTGAGAGCATTCTCATCGAGAAACACAAGGTGCCAAAAATCGATCTAGGGAAATCGTTCGCGCAATTCTATAAATGCCCCTATATCGAATATAGTGAGCGCACAATCGTTGACATCGATCTGCTCAAGAATCTCAACGTCGATTACTTAAAGAAGAACCACTGGATGCCGCTCAAGCGGGATCGGACGGCAATCGAAATCCTGACTGACGACCCGGGCAATCTCGATCGGGTCCAGGACATCAAGCGGACATTTCCCGGCCTCAACATCCGTTTCGCCGTCAGCCTGCGCCGCGACATCGCGCAATTTCTGGGCTCCTCAACCGGCCAATCAGACACAGGAACGCGCAAACTCGATGAAAATGTTTCCGACATTCTTGGCGAGCTCGTCACCGAGGCTCAAGCCGAAGCCATGGAGGATGCCTCCTCAAGCGGAGGCTTGGACGAAAACGACAGTGCGATCGTACGGCTGGCAAACCAAATCATCGCCGATGCGTACCGGCAGAGCGCTTCGGATATCCATATCGAGCCGTATGGTGAAAAGCGCGAAACCCTGGTCCGGTTCCGGGTGGATGGCGACTGTTTTGAGTACATGAAGATCCCGCAAAGTTATCGGCGCGCCATCGTCTCCCGGCTCAAGATCATGGCCAATTTGGACATCGCGGAGCGGCGCAAACCCCAAGATGGCAAAATCAAATTCAAGCTCACCGAGTCCAAAGAAATCGAGCTCCGCGTCGCGACACTTCCCACAGCCGGTTACAACGAAGACGTGGTGATGCGTATCCTGGCCGCCAGTGAGCCGCTGCCCCTCGACAAGATGGGCTTTTCCGATCGGAACCTCCAGGCGCTCAGGGACATCTCCCAGAAACCCTACGGCATTATCCTCTGCGTGGGACCGACCGGATCAGGAAAAACGACCACCTTGCACTCTGTCCTCGGCAACATTAACACGCCTGACATCAAGATCTGGACAGCGGAAGATCCGGTCGAAATCACGCAATACGGTCTGCGCCAGGTGCAAGTTCAGCCCAAGATCGGGGTGACGTTTGCCGTAGCCATGCGCGCCTTTCTTCGGGCCGACCCGGATGTCATTATGGTCGGAGAAATGCGCGATAAAGAAACGGCCGACACGGGCATCGAGGCATCGCTCACCGGGCACTTGGTGCTCAGCACATTGCACACCAATAGCGCGGTCGAAACAGTCACTCGCCTCCTCGACATGGGTTGCGACCCATTTAGTTTCGCTGACGCGATGCTCGGTGTGCTGGCGCAACGCCTGGCTCGGCGTGTCTGCAAAGAATGCAAGGAACAATACACCGGAACAAAGGAAGAGTACGATGAACTCCGGCTGGGTTATGGAGCGGACCGCTGGGACAAACTCGGCATCAAACAGGACAATACGTTCAGACTCTTCAGAGGCAAGGGCTGCGAGGTCTGCAACCGTTCCGGGTTCAAAGGGCGTGTGGCCTTGCACGAACTCCTCCTTGGCTCGGACCAGATCAAGCGGATGGTGCAGCAGAAAGCTCGCACGGAAGAGATGCTCAAGGTCGCACTCGATGAGGGCATGACCACCCTTGTTCAAGACGGTATTGAAAAGGTTCTTCAGGGCCACACCACCTATAAGGAAGTGAAAGCCGTCGCCATCAAATAGCTGTTCAATCCACAGACGCCTGCTTGACCGATTCCACCCTTCAGTTCCTACGCACAACCAGATAGAATGAGCCCCTTCTCTATGGAGGTGTCTCTACTATGCGCGCGTCTATATTCCTGCTTGCCTCACTTCTGTTGCTCGGTGGGTGCGAATCGGCAGATCGTGTATTGACCAACACTGAACGAGTGTTGGGCAGTCGTACCGGACGGACGGTTCTCGATATTGCAACGGGCAAAGACCCTAAACAAATCCTGAAAGAGCGCGTTGATGCCTACCAGCGCAACCCCGAGGCGGTAATCAGAGATCTCCGGACGATTCAGCGGGACTTCAACACACTGATGACGGCACTCACAGGCAACGTGCGAAAAACCTGGGGTGAGAAGGAAGTAAAGGTTCCGGAACAAAAGAAGTACGTCAAATATACCCAGAACTACATGAGCCGGACCATCGTCGATTTCGACAATGGGACCATCGTGGTGGAAACCCTGGATGACAAGTCTCCGAAGGAGAGTTTGAAGAATGCGATCGTCACAACGCTGCTCACACCGGACGATCCACGCTCCGTCGATCTGTTTTCCGATAAGCCAGTAACCCTGACCAGCGAGCATTCTCCCTATTTGCTTGGCCTGGTACTGGATCAAACGGGACAGCCGATCCGCACCCCGGCTCAAGCTGAAACGTTTGCGACATCCAGTCTCGAAAACGCCAAGGCAAGGCCGGTAGATCAGAACGGCGCGACAAAACAAGCGCTGATCGCCGAAATCAAGATGGTGGCGAACTTCTCAAACAAGCAAGCGGACAAATACCGGGCAACGGTCACCCGATATGCCGAGCAATTCAAAATCAGCCCGAGCCTCATTTTTGCCGTGATTCGGACTGAGAGTAATTTCAACCCGTTTGCCGTGAGTTCCGCCCCTGCCTTCGGTTTGATGCAGCTCGTTCCAACGAGCGGAGGCCGAGATGCCTATCGAAAAGCAAAAGGGAAAGACGAGATCCCATCGCGCGAGTATCTGTTCGACCCGGAGAACAACATCGAGCTCGGCAGCGCTTATCTGAACGTCCTGTCATACAATCTGCTCGAGCAGATCGACAATGACGTCTCACGGGAATATTGTGTCATCTCGGCCTATAATACGGGAACGGGAAACGTCTTCAAGGCGTTTGCCACCAACTCCACATCCGCGGTTAATCAGATCAATGGCCTTGAACCGCCGGCCGTCTACGACCGGTTACGCACCAATCTTCCGTATCAGGAAACAAGGGATTATCTGGTGAAAGTAGTGGGGTTTCGCAAGCAGTTCATCGCTTCAGCAGAAAGTGCTCCCTAACGCGCTCGGGCTCGACCTATTACATACAGGAGAATGATGGAGAGGGTTTGGCAAGATCAATTCTCTCCGGTCGCGGAGATCATGGAGTAGGACCAACAGAGGGCATCGAGAGTCGGTCCATGAATGTTTGAAGACGCGTGTCAGCCGACGACGACACACCTTGGAATTCTATGCCGTAGGTCTGTTCCTTTCCCCACCGCACCGTCGCAAGCTCAATGACGGTCGACGCTGCCTGATTGGGCAACCGCAAATTGATGGCGACTCGATCGCCTGGACTGATCAGTGCCTGAGTCATCACCCGTGCACCTTTCGCCGACACATCATACACCACGCCCAGACCTCCCTCGTCAAAAGCTCGCCATTGCTTTAACCCGACCAGAGCGAGCGAGCATGGGAACGGTGCCAGGACGCGAACACGGGGATGCCGGCGCAATTGCGCGGAGGTCGTAGCCTGGGGTGACGATCGACGTATCGTCTCCATCTCGTCCTAGTCCTTTCCTCTTGTCGTAAGTTTCATAAACTTAGTCAACCGGCTCAGAGAAGCCTGAGAAATCTTGCGGAAGGCGAGTCCATAACTTTGGCCTCTTGTCCACCGAACCGTCGCGGCGGTAATCCTGGCCGGTGCGATTTGTTTCGGCAACTGCAGGGTGAGTCCCACCACATCCCCAGGTTTCATCTCAGCTTCGGTGCTCACACGCACCCCGTGCAACGACAGGTCGTACACAACTCCGACACCTTCGTCCGGCACGCGAAGCCACCCCCGGATGCTGGATTCAGATCGTGTGAACGTACAGCTGAACGGTGTGGAGACCCTGACCCTAGGATGGCGACGGAACGTATTGAGATTAGATCTATCCTGATGCGTCGTCTGCATGTGACACCGGCCTTGTGAGCTTCACTCTACCCCACAAGGCCGGGTTCGCGTACCGATTTTGGATTTTACGCACCTATTGCTGGCGGGGACCACGATCGGACCGGCCGGCTGATAGGCCTCCGTAATGCGGACGGCGTCCAGCGAACCGGTGACGAGCCGCAGACGGCCGTTCACCACTATTCGATGCACTGTCCCGCACATGAGTCCGAATGGACGGCGCCGGATCAGCACTGCCAGGGGCAAGCGGAACCGCATGTCCCAACAAACGCTCGATGTCTCTAAGCTGCTCCCGGTCTTCCCTCGTGACAAAACTCGTCGCGCGCCCAGTGGCTTTCATCCTTGCCGTTCTTCCAATTCTATGCACGTAGTCTTCCGGGCAGTTGGGCAAGTCGAAGTTGATCACATGGCCGATGTTTGCCACATCGATCCCGCGGGCCGCGATGTCCGTTGCCACCAACACACGGAACGTTCCTCGCTTGAACCCTTCCAGGGCGGAACGCCGTTGTGACAAACTCCGATCGCCGTGCAGCACGGCCACCCGATGTCCTGCGCCTCCCAACATCCGCCCTAATCGATCGGCTCGATGTTTCGTCCTCGTAAAGACAAGCGCGGTGTCCTTATCTGATCCTAACAACGACAAGAGAAGGTCGCCCTTGGCGTCATGCGAGATATGATGAACCGCCTGCGTGATCCCATCAGCCGTTGTGGCGGATGGAGTGACCATCACGCGCACGGGGTCGCTGACGCTGGCCTGGACCAACCGTGCCAGATCGCCCGGCAATGTGGCTGAAAACAACAGCGTTTGCCGTTCTTCCGGCAGTGCATCGAGAATCTGATTGATTTGCGGCGCAAATCCCATGTCCAGCATCCGGTCGGCCTCGTCTAGGACCAGAATCTTGATGGCGGACAACAAGATCGTGCCATTCCACATGTGATCCAACAACCGCCCGGGAGTCGCAACCAACACATCGGGCCGCTGTCGCAAGCCTCGCACCTGCGCCTGCATATCCGCGCCTCCAACGATCAAGGTTGCCGACACGCGTCGGCTTCGTCCAAGTTTTTCAATCGTCGTTAAGATCTGCAGCGCCAATTCACGCGTGGGAGCCAAGATCAATGCTTGCGGTTGCCCCTTTGGGAGATCCGCAAGCCGTTCAATCATTGGGATGACAAACGCAGCTGTTTTTCCGGTGCCGGTTTGCGCGCAGCCGATCACATCACGGCCGGCAAGCGCAGGAGGAATCGCTTGCGCTTGGATTGGAGTTGGGTTGGTAAACCCGGCGGTGGCCAAGTCCCTCAAAAGGGTCTCAGATAAGCCGAGGGTGTGAAAAAGATTTTGAACAGACGTATCCACTACACTATCCTTTCAGTTTGATCGCATTAAGACGGGATCAGAGAACCGAGGGGAGAAACAACCGGGAAGGGTGCCACTCCAGACTGGACCTGGTCGCGATGCGATCGCGAAGTCCGTTATGACATCACAGCATGCCCTCGCCGGACTACTACGAGCGCCATGCAGGGTTACACTACAGCATGACGCTCCTGCCGTCAACTCGTTTATTGATTCCGTACCCGAGCCAGAGAAATCACCGGTGACCGCCATTGGGTCTTTGGCCCTATGATCAAGGGCATCTTAGCATTCACCCGCTAGCCGGTTTGTGCCATAATCCGGCAATGCTGAAGCGCTGGCTCGTCGGGGACCCGCTGAAAACGACTCAGGCTGCAGGCCAGCGACTGTCAAAAACGCTGGCCCTCGCCATTTTCTCTTCAAACAATATTTCCTCCGTCGCCTATGCCACGGAGGAAATCTTGCTGGTGCTGGTCCTGGCCGGAACAGCTGCCCTAACTCTGTCGATTCCCATCAGCCTGGCGATCTTATTCCTCGTGCTCGTTCTCACAATCTCCTACCGCCAGATCATCTACGAATACCCGGAAGGCGGCGGGGCCTATGCCGTGGCAAAGGCGAACCTGGGAGAGCTCCCAGCCCTGACCGCGGCCGGCGCCTTGATGATCAGCTATATCGTCACCGTCGCCGTGAGCGTAGCGGCCGGGATCGCCGCGCTCACGTCGGCCATTCCCAGCCTCTTCGTGCATCGGGAAGCGCTCGGACTTGTCGCCATCATTTTCATGGTCATCATGAATCTCCGTGGCGTCCGAGAGTCGGGAAAGTTTTTCTCCATTCCCACCTACTTCGCCATTGGAGCACTCAGTCTGTTGGTGGCGGTGGGGGTCATACGGTCGCTGTACAATTTGACCCCAGTTCCTCCGGCCATGCCCATAGGAACACCCGTTGGAGGGCTGGAGCCTCTAACCCTCTTTCTGGTGCTTCGCGCATTTGCTGTAGGCTGTTCAGCCGTCACCGGCATGGAGGTCATTTCCAACGGCGTCAAAGCCTTTCGCCATCCCGAGCCAAAAAACGCCGCCACCACCATGCTCTGGATGTCCGTCATCCTGGGGTCGCTCTTCATCGGTATCAGTTGGATGGCCTACCACCAAGGCATCGTGCCCAAAGCCGATGAGACGGTCGTCTCGCAGCTGGCACGCCTCACGTTCGGCACGGGAGCCATCTATTATGCTGTCCAGATTGGGACCATGCTCCTGTTGATCCTCGCAGCCAACAGTGCGTTTGCAGGCTTTCCCCAGCTCGCTTCGATTTTGGCGCGAGACGGATTTATGCCGCATCAGATGGCCACCTTTGGCGACCGCCTGGTATTTTCCAACGGTATTATCATTCTCGGATTCCTTGCCGGTCTCCTTCTGGTGATCTTCAAAGGTGATACCCATGCATTGATCCCCTTGTATGCCATTGGCGTGTTTGTCTCATTCACGCTATCCCAATCCGGCATGGTCAAACGGTGGCTCGTGAAAAAAGGGCGCCACTGGCGCAAGAAATTGAGCATGAACGGCGTCGGAGCCGTTACGACCGGCGTCGCCACGATCATCATCGCCAGCACCAAGTTCACGGAAGGCGCCTGGATCGTATTTCTCCTGGTCACTATTCTCATCCTAATGTTCCGGGGGATTCGTTCTCACTACAAAGCCGTGGCCGAACAAATCACGTTGGATCGCCGGGGAAGCAGACCCCCGCTGCCGAGAAAAAATATCGTCATCATCCCGATCAGCGGAATAAACCGAGCCGTGATCCGCGCCGTGGACTACGCAAGAAGCCGTCCCGGGGAGATTCGCGCCGTGTATGTCGATCTGGACCCGGAAGAAAGCGCCAAGGTCAAAATTCAATGGGCGCAATGGGGCGGCGGCATCAATTTGATCGCCCTTCCGTCTCCCTATCGGTCGGTCCTAGGATCTCTCCTTGAATACATCGAGGAAATACTCGAAAAGGAGCCGGACATCTGGGTCACCGTCGTGATTCCAGAAATCCTTCCGGCTCGCTGGTGGCAAAACATCCTGCACAATCAGCGCGCCCTGATGCTGAAAGGGGCCCTCCTCTTCAAGGAACGGGTCATCCTAATGGACGTGCCGTTCCATTTGACACGATGAGTGTGACCCGTCAACCGTCAGGCGTCAGACGGCAGGCGTGGAGACCGGCGGCTGCTCTTGGCCTCGCCGCCATACTCCTCACCAGCGAGTCGGCCTTCGCCTTCAAAATCACCGAGCCAGTGGATGGAACCACGCTGGCCTCTGGAGCCACCGTAACCGCACGTGTGGACCTGGGGAAGGACAGCGGCATCGTTGCCGTTCGTTACTATTGGTACGGCGAGCAGGACGAGGCGTTGGTTGAGCAGGACGACGCCACCGCCACAGGCTCCATTGTCGCACCAGTCGTGTTGACCGGACAGGCCCAACACACTCCGCCGTTCGGCGGCCCCTTGCTCGTGCCGAAGGGCGGCGTCGGGCCGATGCGATTGCTGGCCGTTGCGGAAATTTCACGCGGACGATTGGGAACCCGCTCGATCTTTGACGAGGTGATGGTTCAGGTGGCACCCAAGGCCGACCTCACTGCTATCGACTTTGAAACGGAGAAGCCGCTGCAGCTCGGCCGCACCGGACAATCAGCCGCCTTCGGCCATGTGGATTCGCTGGGCAAGATCTTCGAGCTGCCCGTCGTGGGCGACTTTGCCGATGGCATCACACGCCGCATCAGCACGCCGGGAACAGGAACACACTATGAGTCTTCGGATCCGAAGATCATTAAAGTCCTGCCCGGCGGTCTCTTGCAGATCACGGGCAATGGGAAAGCGGTGCTGACGGTGATCAACCGTGGCCAGCAGGCGCACCTCGATGTGGACGTGAACGTGAACGAGGAGCCGAACCAGGCGCCGCTCGCCGACGCGGGAGCGGACAAGACGGTGAAGAGCGGAGCAAAGGTCAAATTGAGCGGGTTGAAAAGCCGCGATCCAGAAGGCGAAGTACTCTATTATACTTGGAGCCAGATCCGCGGCAGCAAAGTCTCACTGCTCGACGCCAACAACTCAGAGGCCTCATTCCTTGCCCCCACCGTCTCAGAGCCTCGAACCTACCGCTTTAAATTGCGCGTGACGGACAAAAATGGCGCGGACAGTCTTCCGGCATTTGTGAATGTGCGAGTGGAGCCATGAAATCTGTCCGGATGATGCCCTTCGCAGTGTTACAACCTGTGTCCTAGAGAGAATTGGCTGTTTCCACCGCAGTCCCTGAACACCCAAAACACATCAACTAGAGTCACGCCTCGGTCAGCCGCATCGGTCCGTAGGTCATGCGTGCGTTCTTCAGTTCGTTGCCATGCCGCCGGAGTTCTGGACCAAACTTCGAACGGAGCACAGCGGACTTGAACGGCTCGATGCCACGCTCAACCTGATCGATCGCTTCCTTCAACTCGCTCACCAATCGGCGACCTGAACCGGTGAGCCATCCCAAATGGCGATCGGCATAGTGCAAATCTTGAATCGAGTAGCGAACTGATTCGACCTCTTCCAAACAACGGAACTTGGCTCGCAAGAGATCTCGCCGGCTGAGCCCTGCCTGCTTCCATCTCCCCACCCCACCACGCCCTGACGCCCACGTCGAGAGTCGTTCGAAGAGCATCGCTCCCATGGTAAACGTAAACGTCGCATGAAGGATGCCACGCAGCGGACGTAGGCTTCGCCGCCAAGGGGAGTAAAAGATCTGCTGGTTATGGTCGCCATGGTACAGGACGTATTTGCGGAGCAACAAATTCAAATGGTGGTGGCTATTTTCGTGGATCAGATCGTCGATCAGATCGAGATTGTCCCGGTCGAAGCAATTGATGAAAGACAATCCGGGACGATGCCGGTAGCTAAAACTCACCACCCCCTTTGCCTTGAGCGGCACGATTCGCGAAGTCAGCAACGCTAGAATCGCGTGACCGTCTGGCCAGGCGGCCTGAATGGTCTGCCATGATCGAGCAATTCGCTCAACCTGGTTCGGCCTTGTCCTAACGACTGTCCTCGGTACTCGATCTTTCCCATACACAAGTGTCGGGCCGACCCTAACCAAACCTCGCTCCGTCTCCAGGGCCACTGTTTCTTTCTGAACCTTCCAGCGCCATGCCCCTCGTTCCCGGCTGGTCCAGAGCGGAACCGTGTCTCGGCCAATCTTTACAATGATCTGATCCGTCTCAATGAGAAACGTCGCACGGCCGGCCACTCGTTTCAGCGCATGACGAACGTCTTGAGGGGCCTTCACCCATTCATCCGCAGTACCGATCGGCACTCCCCCCGCGAGTTGGGCCCGTTCGAAATCGACATTCAGGGTACCCGAGACCTCCCATCGTGGCCATCTACTCTGCCTGCGCCATCTCACTGCCAGGGTTGGATCGAGGAACAGGGCTTCTTGGATGACTTCATGAGCTAGACGTTCGCAGAAATGTGCCAGCCGTTTCTCGAAGCCCGGCACTGATGGCCGTCCGGATGGAAACAGCTCGTTCGAATACCCGTGCTCGAAAAACTTCTCCCGGCATTCGGCAAACAGCTGTTGTATAAATTCTCGCCGATGCGGTTCACGTTCCCACTGGTGGAGGATGTCCAGGAAATAGACTAGATCATTGAGCGTCTCGATCCATCCAACCCCTTTCCAATTCGAATAGGCCTCACCCGTGAGTGACCGGCCGAGCAACTCGAACAACCCCACAGGCAATCCCAGTCGGGAAGACAGCCCGGCATACTTGTCCTGCAATTCTTCGCAGAGATCCTGCAACAACCGCCGCATGGACAGGCGAAATTCGACGGTCAGACGTGCAAGAAGGTGTGCATCGAGTAGCGGCATCAGGGTGACTCACACAGGGAGCAATCTCGCGGGGACTGTAACCCAGCACAGACAAGGGTGCAAGGAGAGAACCGCAGCAGAAGAGAGCGGTAAGAATCGACGGCCCTGCGACCTCGCTCAGTGATAGTGATACGGCCGTTTGGTACGCGCACCTGAACAGGCTGAGGTTCAAGTTGAGACAATGAGAAGAAATCGCTCGGCTAGAACCTTGGCCTCAACCTCGACCGCCTATGAGGCTGGCAGCCCTTCTCAGTATCCACCTAGGCTGCCTTGGCGTGCCGATGCATGGCCGGCACCAACGCTACCGGCTCCAGTTGCCGCACCGTGGCGGATCGCTGGCTCGTCCGATTGCGATCGATGACAGGATCCACAATGTTGCCGCAAGACACACAGCGCAGACCGCGCATCCACATCGGCAGATAACTCTCGCGGATATCGAGCAAATCGTCACCGACCATGAGACCGTGGCATCTGGGACAATTCATGGAAACCCTCCCGGCGATAGTGGGCAACCCGTTCCACCTGATTCCAGTCACCACATCTGGAATCTATCGGTACAGAAAGCAATTGGGATGCCACATGAGCCCTTCACACTCTTGCGTGTTTTCACGGCGAATCGTAGCGTGGTGGCCTGAGATTCTGGCACAATGACGAAAAATGTGACTGGATTGGCCCCATGGGACAAAATAGGTCATCACGGCGTTCTAAGTAGACGATCCTAACCAATGGCCCTGAGCAGACTAGAACTTGAACGTGTCCTCGCCGAACTCACCCCCATGCTCCACGGCGGGTGGATTCAGAAAATTCACCAACCCATTGTGGACACACTCATTTTCGATGTCCGCACACCGGGACGGACGCATCGGCTGCTGATATCCGCGCGGCCGGATACATCCCGATTGCACCTGACGAGCCAACACCTTCCCAATCCGACGACGCCTCCGGCGTTTTGCCAGTTCCTGAGAGCTCACTTTCAAGGGGCCAAGATTGACGCGATGGCCCAAGTGCCACACGAACGAATCGTTGAGATGACGTTCATCGGCAAGGACGGCATGCAGACGCTCGTGTGCGAGTTGACCGGGAAAAAAGCGAATATCCTGGTCCTCAACGCCGACCGGCACGTACTTCGTGACCTCACACACCAGCGCGACCGCGTCGGTCACCCCTATACGGCTCCACCACACCGCCAACAAGTCCCGCACGCAACACAGCCGATTCGCTTTACCGGCGCCTGTGGCACTGAGGCTCCGGTATCGGCTGAGATCGATGCCTATTACCAGGACAAGGAATCGATCCTGTCGCTCGATCATGCCAAAGCAACGCGGCGGCAGGCGCTAAATCGTACCATCAAGAAAGAGCGGCGGAGGATGGCAGCCTGGCAGGAGGATATGGAAAAGGCCTCAACCTATCGGGGTTATGCCCGCTATGGAGAATTGATCAAAGCGAATCTGAGTACGATCGCAAGAGGAGCCGAACGGATCACTGTCGTCGATTATTTTGACGAGACACTCCCCGAGGTCACCATCCCGCTCGATACGGCGAAATCACCTCAAGGAAATATGGATGACTATTTTCGGAAACATCGCAAGTATCTGATAGCCGACCGGGAGCTGACCCCGCGTATTGCACAGGCGGAGCGGGAGCTGCACCGGCTTCGAGAAGAACTCTCGGCAATTGAGCAGGGAGTCTGGACTCCGCCACCGGCAGCAGCCACTCCCCTTCGCACGTCTACACAGGCGGCAGTACTCAAGCGAACGCCATCCAGCGAAACCCAACGACACGGCCCGTTCCGGCGATTCGAGTCGACCGACGGATTACCAATCTTTGTCGGACGCAACGCGCGAGAAAACGATGAACTCACGTTCGGCTTGGCCAAAAGTGACGACCTCTGGCTCCATGCCCGAGGCACACCCGGTTCACATGTCGTCGTGCGACTTGGAAAAGGGGCCGAACCTCCAGTCGAAACTTTACGCGACGCCGCGACGTTGGCACTGCTGTACAGTGACTTAAAGAAAAGCGGCAAGGGTGAGGTCGTCTATACCAGGCGCAAGTGGGTGAAAAAGGCCAAGGGCCAGGCACCCGGCGCCGTGACTATCACACAAGAAAAGTCGCTCCATGTGAGCTTAGACAAGACCAGACTGGATGCCTTGAAGCTTCGGGGGTCGGGCCCATAACCGCACCCCCTACCTCGTCCCCTTTTTTCTCTTCAAACGCCATGATAAAGTGCCCATATATGGGCACGCCCTCCCAATCCATCAATACCTTGAATATTACCTACGCACTGACTGCGTGCCGAAACCTCCGTGAATTTGATCAACGACTGACTCATGCGTTACAGCAGGCTGTGGACTGCGATTTCGTCGGCCTCTATCTCTATAGCCAATCAACACAAACATTCGCCCCGGTCTCTGCTCCGCTGACCGATCCAGACTGTCCAGGCTACATGATCGGCCAGTTGCCTGCGGACGGAACTATGAAAGAAACAGCCGTCAGGCAGGGTCGTGCGCTGCTCGAACACAATCTCAGAGATTCTCCTTGGACCGAAGCCGTTGCCCTGAAAACATCTCCGTTCACAACTGGATCTGTCTTGGTCGCTCCGCTCGTGGAACCCGTTTCCACCGGCATGCAACCCGCTCGCACCGTCGCGGTCATATCCGTCGTGGCTGCCGGCCGAACCGGCGCTTTCACGGACGATGACCGTCTGTTTCTTGAACAACTCGGCATCCAGCTGGGGCCCGTGCTCCAGAACATCCTGGCGTCGGAAGAACGGGACGCCCTCATGGCCATCAACAGACAGGTCGTCGTGGAAACCATGACCACCGAGCAACTTATGCCGGTTGTGCGCGACATGCTGCACCGTGTGGTGCGGCAAGACATGACGGGGATGGTGCGGTTTGTCCAGTCACCGAATGGTCCGTGGTTCGATATCGTCTATCGGGACGGTGTCGAAATTGACCTCGCGCAACTTCGGCAATTTCCCTTTGATCAGATGGCCCCAGCAGAAATGCTCGCGACGGGCAAGCCGCTCCTGATTACCGGCCATAACCATACCCATTTCCCGGAACGGGCCTATATCGAATCTGTCGGCATTCTTTCCTGCATCCTCTGCCCCTTGATCGTCCGTGGCACACCGTATGGATTCTTGGCCATCGGCAGCAGGCGGCGCAATGCGTTTTCCGATCGAGACTTAGGGTTTAGCGAGCAAATCGGATTTCACCTTTCGCAGGCCATGACGAACTTGACTGCCTATGAAGAAATTCGAACTCTTAAAGAGCAGCTCGAACAAGAAAACGTCTACCTGCGCGATGAGATCAATGCCACCGTCGATTTCAAGACCTTGGTCGGCGAGAGCGCGGCCCTGCAGAAGACGCTCAAGCTCGTCGAACAGGTTGCGCCCACCGATTCAACCGTCCTGATTACGGGAGAAACCGGCACGGGGAAGGAACTGCTCGCCCAAGCCATTCACCGCCTCTCGCCGCGAAAAGAGAAACCGTTGATCACGCTGAACTGCGCCGCATTGCCACCCACCTTGATCGAATCAGAATTATTCGGACACGAGAAAGGCGCGTTCACGAATGCCACGGCCAGGAAGATCGGCCGATTCGAGGTGGCTGACGGAGGCACAATCTTCCTGGACGAAGTGGGCGAACTCCCGATCGACCTGCAAGCCAAATTCTTGCGAGTGCTGGAAGCACAGGAACTTCAACGGGTCGGCGGCACACAGACCATTAGGGTCAATGTCCGCGTGCTTGCCGCCACCAATGTTGATGTGGAGCAGGCCGTCAAAAATGGGCGGTTTCGCTCCGATCTCTTTTACCGATTAAATGTTTTTCCCGTGCGGGTTCCCCCGCTCAGGGAACGGCGCGATGACATCCCATCGCTCGCGCGGCACTTTGTGAAGAAATACAGCGAACGGCACCGCCGGCCCATCACGCGTATCGGTAGCGGAACGTTGAAGGCACTCACTTCCTACGACTGGCCTGGCAACGTGCGCGAACTCGAACATGTCATCGAGCGCGCCGTCATCGTCAGCCGCGGACCCGTTCTCGTGATTGACGAATTGACACAGCCAGATGAGGGGATGATCAAAGATACCGCCCCCCGGACGTTGGCCGATGCGGAACGCGTCCACATCGTCGAGACGCTCCGTCAGACCAAAGGAGTCCTCGCCGGTAAACATGGCGCCGCAGCCCGCCTCGGGATGAAACGTTCGACACTGCAGCATCGAATGAAAAAACTCGGTATCCGCCAAGCCTCAGCGCACTCACCGTAACTGCCCATATATCGGCAGTCATCCCACATCTGCCAACCTATCGGCAGATTTCTCAGCCCCGTGCTCGACGCGTATCGGCCATGCCCTCCACACGTCTCCATACAACTTCAACTACTTACGAGTGTCTGACCGCTCACGTTCCAGATTGGCACCATCCCTGCTCTCCCGTCCCGACGTGAAACCAGATGCTTCCCTGACGCCTGAATATGTCCGTCATGCCATCGAAGAGCACTTCCTTGCCCGACAGGCCGAACTCCACCCATCGGGGGAGCAGACGAAAGATGGACGGCGGTTCTCGTGGTGCGGAGATCTGTTCGATTTCTTTGTCGAAGGATTGGCGGAACGTTTGGCCGCCAGTGGCATCACCTTTTCACAATCCTTCCCCGGACCCTTTCGGCTCCTGGATGAAGAGCAAGCGGCGAACGGCGACCATGTCCGGCGCTTTTGGACAACCGTGCTCTCCCATGGTTGTCCCATCGCCCGACTCTGTACGTATTTCTTCCATCGGCACGACCGGGTGCCGCTACCTCAACTCCCCAAAGTTGTGGCCTACCCTCCTGACCATCTAGCCCCCGAGACTGAGCCATGAACTACGTTGCTCTTAAGATGCTCTTCGGCGATCGCGCCAAATATCTCATGCTGCTCTGCGGCCTCACGTTCTCCGTCATGCTGATCGTCCAGCAGGGATCGATCTTCTGGGGTTTGATGATGTGGTCCCAAGCCAGCATCAGCAACGTCAACGTGCCGATCTGGGTCACCGATCCTGGCATTGCCCAGGTCGACGAAGTGAAACCGATTGCGAGCACGGCGGTGGATCGCGTCAGAAGTGTCGACGGAGTGGAATGGGCGGTCCCACTCTACAAGGGTCTGTTGCGTGCACGCCTTGCCAGCGGAGACTACCATCAAATCACGTTGACCGGCCTGGAGTCCTCGACCCTCATCGGACGGCCCGCAGAAGTCCTCGAAGGACGGTTTGAAGATATTTTGCAACCGGATGCCGTTGTCCTGGACCAGTGGGCGGTGGAGCGGATGGGTGGGCCTGGTATCGTCACAGTCGGAACCATATTTGAACTCAACGACAAGCTCGCCCGCGTCGTCGCGATCGCCAAGACACAAAAGAGCTTCACTAATATTCCCGTGGTCTACACGACCTACGAACGCGCCCTCCGCTATGTACCGCGCGAGCGCCGAGCCCTGTCCTACGTGCTGGCCAAAGCCAAGGATGGCCTTGTGGTTGACGATGTGATCCAACGCATCCGTGAGCAAACCGGCCTGGGGGCGTTTACAGAAGAAGACTTCGGGGTAAAGACGATCATGTGGGTGCTCAAAAATACCGGGATCGGCATCAACTTCGGGACGACGATTCTGTTGGGCTTCATTGTCGGGATGGCCATTGCAGGACAAACCTTTTACCTATTCACCGTCGAAAACCTCCGCCAATTCGGCGCCCTCAAGGCCATGGGTGCCTCGGGGTTGACGCTGGCGCGGATGATCCTACTCCAAGCCTTCACCGTCGGCCTCACGGGCTACGGCCTCGGTATCGGGCTTGCGACAGTTTTCGGATTCTTGACTGCACGAGGCGGAAGCCTGCCCTTCGTTGAAACGTGGCAACTGTTGTTGCTCGTCCTCATCGCGCTTCTGACCATCTGCGCGGTGTCGGCGCTGATCAGTATCGTCAAACTTGCCCGGCTGGAACCGGCAATCGTCTTTCGGTGATCACGATGGACGACCACACACAACCAGCGGCGGTCCGCGCACGCGGCATCGTCAAATCCTTCGGAACCGGCGACACACAGGTGACGGTGTTGAGAGGGATCGACCTCGATATTTATCTGGGCGAAATGCTGCTGCTGGTCGGCGAATCCGGCGGAGGGAAAACCACGTTATTGTCCGCCATCGCCGGCATCCTCGATATCGACGCCGGCGACATCGATGTGCTGGGCGTTCCGCTCAGCCGTCTACCCCCTGGGAAACGCACCGTGTTTCGAGGACAAACCATGGGGTTTATTTATCAACAGTTCAACCTGCTGCCGGCGCTCACGGCCGCAGAGAACGTGGCAATTCCACTCTTGATCCAAAAGATTGGGCGGCATGAGGCCATCCAGCGCGCTCGGGCGATGCTCGACCGTGTTGGGCTCGAAGACAGAACAGAGTTTCTGCCCAAGAACCTGTCTGGCGGCCAACAGCAACGGGTCGCAATCGCACGGGCACTGGTCAACGAACCACGCCTGTTGATCTGCGACGAACCCACCGCCGCATTGGACGGTCCGAACGGCCAAAAAGTGATGGCCCTGCTGCGCGAGGTCGGACGATCGCCCGATCGCTGCGTTGTGGTCGTCACCCACGACAGCCGCGTGTTCCAATATGGCGACAGGATGGCCAGGCTGACGGACGGACGGATCGTCGGAATCGAATCTATTGTACGGGAGGGAACCGCATGATCATCGGGAAACGGCTGAGCGTCTGGCTGGCCTTGCTTGGTATCGGTTTCACCGCGTGGGTGCTGATCGGCGCTAACAAGCATGAGCCCATGCCGACGCCCATTTCTGACCCGCCTCGGTCGCCATACCCGCACACCGTGGCGGCCTCCGGCATTATTGAAGCGGTGAATGAAAACGTCCGCATTGCCCCCCCGGTGGCTGGATTGATTACCAAGGTGTTTGTAAAAGTCGGTGAGCAAGTCAACGAACAGGCCCCTCTGTTCCAACTGGACGAGCGAGAACTGCGCGCGCAACTGCTGACGCGTGAAGCCGCCATTCCTCCTCTCCAAGCGCAAATCGATGAGCAGACATACAAGATCGGCGATCTTGAGACACAATTACACCGTCTCGAATCCGTCCATGATGAGCGGGCCGTGAGCGAGGACGATCTCAAGCGAACCTGGTACGCCCTTGAAATGGCCAAGCGTGGCGCGCAACGTCTTCACGCGAGCCTGAAGCAGGCCATGGCCCAACGGGACGAAGTCACTATCTTGCTTGGTCGACTGACGGTCCGTGCCCCACGAAATGGCACGGTCCTGCAAGTGAACGTGCGAGCGGGAGAATACGCGACGCTGGGATCGGCAGAACCCCTGATCCTGTTGGGCGAAACCGAGCAACTGCAAGTTCGTGCCGACATCGACGAAGTCAATGCCCCACTCGTGGTGCCACAGGCCAGGGGCACGGCCTCCATTAAATCCATGGCCAATCGGAAGATTCCGCTGACCTTCGTGCGCATCGAGCCCTACGTCATTCCCAAAAAATCCCTCACGGGTGAGAACACAGAGCGGGTCGATACTCGAGTGCTGCAAGTCATCTATCGATTCGAACGTCCGTCCTTTCCCGTCTATGCCGGGCAACAGCTCGATGTGTTCATCGAGCGGCAGTCTTCCGGTACGTCCAGCGGAACAGAACCCCCTTCCACTGTCCGGACGGAGCAGCCCTCGTGAGCCGTACGACGCCCACCATAGGGATGACCGTGATGGCATTGCTCCTATCCGCCTGCGTGCAAGGAACCACCTACCAGCGTCCCCAGACAGAGACACCGGACAGCTGGTCCACGCTCGGGCCCACGGATGCCACCATGTCAGCCGATCGCGGGCCGGAGGCTACGTGGTGGAAGACGTTTCAGAATGATGAACTTTCTGGCCTCATCGAACGGGCCTTGCAACACAATCATGATGTGAAACGCGCGGTCGCTCGAATCCTTGAGGGCCGCGCCGCAGTGATGTCCGCCACGGCCGGCCTCTTCCCACATCTGAACCTCTCGAGTTCTTACACCAACATCGCAGTCTCTGAGAATACCTTGGCAGGGTTAGGGCTGGCGACAGGCCAGCGTCCAGGGCCATCGATCTTCGCAACGCCAGGAACCACGTTTGACCTTTGGAATGGCGCGATGGACCTTCGCTGGGAATTGGATTTCTGGGGCCGTATACGTCGAGGCCGCGAAGCCGCACAAGCTGAGACCAACGCCATCGAGCAAGACGCCCGCGCGGTCGCGCTCTCGCTTATCAGTGATGTGGGGCAATCGTACTTTCGCATCAGAGAATTGGATGAGCAGCTCGATATCGCCACACGAACCCTGGCCGTCCGCCAAGAATCCCTGGAGATTATCAAGAAGCGCGCGGCAGTTGGACTGGCCTCAGACTTGGACGTCAAACGGACGGAGGTCCTTGCCGCGGAAGCCGCAGGCCTGATCCCTGATCTGACGAGATTACGCGCTATCGAATCCCACCGACTTGAGGTCTTGACCGGGATGGCACCAGGCTCTCTTGATCTTGCCCGCAAACCTCTTCGTGCCGTGATTGCTCAACCGGAGATCCCAGTGGGACTCCCCTCCCAGCTCCTGGAACGGCGCCCGGACATTCTCCAAGTAGAAGCCACACTGGTCGCCTCCAACGCCCGTATCGGCCAGGCTCGCGCCTATTTTTTCCCCACGCTGACCATTACCGGGCAGGGTGGGCTGCAGAGCGCGGACTTCGCCAAATGGTTTACCGGCAACAGCTTCAACTACAGTATTGGCCCATCGATCACTCTGCCCATCTTCCAAGGGGGAACGAACCTGGCTCGTCTTGATCAGGCCGAATCCCAATACCAGCAACTCCTGGAAAGTTATCGGCAAACGATCTTGCAGGCCTTCAGAGAAGTGGCCGACCTGCTGGTATCGGTCCATGCACGCGGAGAACAACTCACCCACCAGCGCGCACAACTCGCAGCGGCACAGGAGGCGGTACGTCTTGCCCAGGTCCGCTATCGCAATGGGATGGTCAACTATCTGGATGTGCTGGACGCGCAACGAACCGTCTTATTGGCGGAAACCCAGCTGGTTCTCATCGAACGAACCCGTCTCACCGAGATGGTCGGCCTGTTCAAAGCGCTGGGAGGCGGATGGTCTCCTCCCACTGCTGTACCCGCTTCTTGAGCCCGTGCAGAAATGAAGCTTTTGCTCGTCTTCAAACCCTACACAGCACTATGATGTGTGGAAAGAGGGCACTATGTCAGGCAACCAGAATATCCCGCAGACAACTGGTTCGGCGACCATTCTCGTCGTTGATGATGAACTACCGGTACTTAATTTGTGCAAGACCATGCTTGAGGGATCAGGATTTACGGTGCTTCAGGCCGACGGCAGTTCTGATGCACTCAGGATCTGCGCAGAGCACAAGGGGCCAATCGATCTTCTCCTCACCGACCTCATCCTGCCTCCGCCCGGCTTTCACATTGCCTCTGGGTCGAATCCATTTCCTCATGTGAACGGGCTGGAACTCGCTGTCCGGGCAGCGACGATCCGTAAGGGGCTCCATGTCATCCTCACATCGGGAAATCCGGACAAGGAACTTGCGAGTCATGGGATTAAGCGAGGGACGTTGCCCTTTCTCGCAAAGCCGTTTGAGCAAGAACGCTTGATCCGTCTGGTTCAAGACGTACTGGCACAACCTGCTTCGTTGTTGGATATCTCGGGACAGGCCAAAGCCGTCAACGACGATGAATGGTTCGGCTGAGGATGCAGGGTAAGGTTGAGGCTGAGGTCACGGAACGAGCATCAGAACCCCTGCGCTTTTACCTTGCTACGCGTGCTCGGTCATGAACCAGCCCGCAATCGACAGCCTCCGGTGCTGACCTGCCGTAGAATCCACCCGGCACACTCGATGGAAACGAGGTACGGTAAATAGGACCAGAGAGCCTGGGCGCGGCTCGATGCAGTGAGTCGGCACCAAATCTGCGGAACTAGTCTTTTCCTCGTGCCGTTGCGCATATATAATCAGTTCCCCTCCCCAGTCTGGCCGCCATTCTTCGTGGAAATATGCGACCACGGCGATCCGCCGCAGCGGAGCCCGCCGCCCCCCTGTGGGGCGGCCTTGATCCGTATCATCATGGGTCGGCAGACAATCGCCTGCCGCATAGGAGTAGTAACTGAATCCCAGATGGCGCCCGATAATATGGGGAAACGACTCGATGTATTCTTGAATGCAGGGCAATTGCAGCCGGGCGAGAAACCGCTGGCCTTCAAGAGGGGCGATGTCGGCTTTCGCCCAATTCCCTGATTGAGGGAAATCCTCCCTTACATTGGGAAGCTCGTCCAGGCTCCTCCACGCCGCGTTGGTCATCGCCTCGCGAAAATACTGCCGCTCGCCAGGAGACCAGAAGTCTTCGATGACCAGGACCGGATTCGTATGCAAGGAGACAGCAGACAGATCCTCGATCGTCATGACCGACTGGAGCAGACCCTCTTGCTTCTTCACCAGCTCCTCCCTGCAACACCTATTCACAAATCGATACAATATCCTCGCACCGGCTTGTTCGACTCACAAGACGGCCTCGAAAAGCAGAGGGGCGGCCATTGTAAAATGGCCGCCCCTCCAGATACACAGGAACCGGATCAACTACCAGCGGTCGCGCTTGCCGCCACCACCACCCGCACGGCCACCGCCGCCACCGAATCCACCACGTCCACCACCGCCACCTGTACGTGGCTCTTGGGGACGCGCTTCATTGACCGTCAACGTACGGCCGCCCATTTCTGAGCCGTTGAGCGCCGTGATGGCCGCTTGGGCTTCGGCGTCCGCCGACATTTCCACGAAGCCAAACCCGCGGGATTGGCCGGTAAACTTATCCGTGATGATCCGTGCGGATGCCACAGAGCCGTGGGCTGCAAACAAATCGCTCAATTGCTGCTCGGTCGCCGAATAGGGCAACCCACCGACATAAATCTTTGAACCCATCGGGGTTCCTCCTTATAAATGATGACATTGTCTTGAACACGAGGACCGAGGGGGAAGGAGCGGGCCGAAGACGCGAACCATGCAGCGACTTGGTCTGACTTCCGACGAGATTCCCGGACAAGGCAACATCCGCGTTGTGGGTCTGCATGCTTGAATCGCTCTACCGCGAGACCCGTACGATAGAGTGTGCGTACAGTAGCACAGAGATCTTCCCGATTACAACCTTACTCGCCAATTCTGACAAGCAGCCCTTGGTCCTTGCAATAGGCGAAGGTCCGGTAGAACCACCACACGGCGATGACCAGGAACAGGCCATTGAGGCCCACCGCCCAAGCCAGACTGGCGCTCGGCGCACCCTCCGCCCCCAACACAGCCCGCATCCCCTCGAAAATATGGGCCGCCGGGTTTGCCCAGGCCACGGGCTTCAACCAGCCCGGCAAGATCTCCATGGGATAAAACACGCAAGAAATTGGCTGAAACAAGAACACCATACTCCAGGCCAAGACCTCCGCCTCTTGCCCAAACCGCATAATGAGCGATGTAGTAAACACGCCGATCACCCAGCCGGTCAGCACTAGGTTCAGGATGAAGGGAAGCAGCCAGAGCCCGATCATAAACACATTGTAAGAGTAGAAGAGCAAGGCGCACAGCGTCATCACGATCGCCACAGCTGTGACCTTGAAGATACTCATGACCATCGTGGCGGCCAAGAACTCACTCGGTTTGAGCGGGCTGGCGAAGAGATTCATCAAATTCCTCGCCCAAAGCTCTTCAAGAAACGAGATGGTGATGCCTTGTTGTGACCGAAACAGCATATCCCACAAGATGAGCGCCCCCAGGAAAAACGTGACGAACCCCGGCACCTGGCTTTGAAAGCGTGTGAGATAGATGGTGATAAAACCCCAGATCACAAGATCCAGGAACGGCCAATAAAAGATCTCCATGATCCGGGGCGGACTGCGACGGTAGAGATAGAGGTGCCTGGCAACCAGGGCCAGAATGCGATGCAGCTTCATCCGCACCCTCCCGCTCCGGGGCCATGTTCTTCGCCGCATCCGCCGCATTCCTGGTGTGCGCCAAGCACCGTGCCCATGAGGTGCCGCACGCCGCCGAGCATGTGCACCCCGGCGAGCTGACCATCAGGGGCGCGGCGAAGCCCGAACGCGACAAGGACCAGCGGCATCACGCTAAGGCCACAGGCAAACGCGAGTCCTGGCATCCGCGAGGAGTCCCACAACCAGGCCAGCGCCACCAGCATGAGGAGCGGAATCGTCGATCCGGCCAGGCTGTTCAGGAGCACGCGCTGACTGCATGTTCCACGCACGTACCCGACCGTCCCAATCACGAGCCAAAACAAGCCCCAGCCGGCGCTCAACCCGAGCCCACCAGCCAGTAGTCCCATCCCAAAGTCGATCCAAAGCTGTGCCACCGTGTTGGTTTCCCCTTCAACCCGCATTATCATGGACAATGCGGGTTAACGCCGCGATTCACGCGCCAATTTCAGAAAGACCTCTTCCAAATCGGCCTGACCGAAGCGCGTCACGATTTCCTGAGCCGTCCCCTCAGCCACGATTTTGCCGCATTGCAGGAAGATAATGCGGTCCGACATTTCTTCCATCTCCCGCATGTTGTGCGACGTGTAGAGAATACTTAAGCCGGAAGACCGCTGCTCCTCTTTCAACAACATCCTGATTTTCTCAGCAATATCTGGATCGAGGCTGGCAGTTGGCTCATCGAGAAAGAGAATCTTGGGTTCTGTGAGAAACGCCTTTGCCAGGGTCACCCGTGTCATTTGGCCCGACGACAGTTTCCTTGTGACCTTGGTGCGGAACGACTCCATCTCCAGTTTCTTGACCATCTCGTCCACACGCCGCGGGATATCCGACAGGCCGTAGAGCCGTGCAATAACCCAGAGGTTCTCCTCAACCGTCAACGACTGGGGCATCGAAATATAGGTGGAAGAAAAATTGACCTGTTGGAGAATGGCCTCCCGATGTGTGGCAAGGTCCATCCCGAACATGCGAATCGATCCTGCCGTCGGGGTGACCACGCCCAGCAGCATTTGGATCGTGGTGGTCTTTCCCGCCCCATTCGGGCCGAGCAGACCAAGAATCTCACCCGGCTTGACCGAAAAGGAAATGCCATCCACGGCGAGAAAATCGCCGAATCGCTTACTGAGATTCGTGACAGCAAGAACCGGAGCAGACATCGTCCTTACGCTCCCGCGGGTTCAATTAGACAGCAGATTTTGGAGCTTCTCCGGGAGATGGCAAACTTCGCACCTTCGTTCGACCACCTTGCCTTGATATTCGGTCTTCCCGTCATGACACCGGAAACAGTCATTGAGCGCCCGCGTGCGAAGATGGGACCCTTCAGGATGGTCCGGATACCAGGGCGTGCTATCGGCGGACACATGTCCTCGTGGAATCACGATTGGATAGCCCTTGATCGGCCGATCATGAACCACACCGGCATGGCAGGCCATACACCCTTCTCCGTTCCCGCTTTTCTCGAACGCGTCCATATGTTTCCGATGGCTCATGACAAGACCGACCTCTTTCACCGGCGGCGGCAAATCGCGCGGCGCGATTTCGGAAACCCGGAGGATGTTGCGATGGCAACTCAGGCACCGTCCGGAATCGACGTGCGCTTTCAGGTTATGCGGTTCGGCCGGAGTCCCGAAGGCATACCGCACCACATCCCGTGTTCCTGCCCACACCTTGTCACGCAGCCAGCCTTCGAGTCCAGGCCTGACATGGCAGGCGACGCAGGTCACCTCCTCATGCGAGGACACCGCCCAGCTCTCATAGGATGGAACAATCATATGGCAACCGGCACAGAATTTGGGGTCGTCGGTCAAAGGAACGGCTGCGCCGCCAAGCGCAAGGACGCCGGCCGCGAGACCGAGGAGGACCGCAAGTTTAGGTGTCCAGCTCATGCTCTGATCGAGCACGTCGGGGAAACCGCTTTATGATAAGTGCGGCAACAGCGGGCACGTCGTCCAGACCAAACACCGGCACATCAAGCGCGACCGGCTGGTTAGACACCACCGCCAGCAAACCTTCTGACGAAACAGGCACCTCCCCAAATTGATCG
The DNA here is from genome assembly GCA_016873455.1 of Nitrospira sp. Taxonomy (GTDB): domain Bacteria; phylum Nitrospirota; class Nitrospiria; order Nitrospirales; family Nitrospiraceae; genus Nitrospira_D. The sequence goes on from VGXE01000006.1 coordinate 63,664, forward strand.
CGAACAATCACGATCTTGGGATACCCTTCGTGTTTCCAGCCTTCCGCGATGATCAGGTCGTACGTCACGTCCAAAAACCTGTCTCGCACCTCTTCAACCTTCAACTCGTCCGAGACATCGGCAAACAAGGCCAGACTCCCTTTCGACAACACCACGACACTGCTGGCTCCCGCCCGCTTGTGCCTCCAACTGTCCTTGCCTTCCGTATCGAGATCGAACCCATGGCCCGCATGCTTGACCGTGGCCACTTTGTACCCGGCCCGCACCAACTCGGGAATCACCCGCTCAATAAAAGTAGTCTTGCCGCTATTCGACCGTCCGACAAAACAGAGGATAGGAATGGGCATAGAGGTCTTCGTCAACAACAAGATGGCCGATGGCCGCCAGTCTGCACGTGTTCAGACTTTGTCAACCAGGCCTCACCGCTCAACAATTGAACCGTGACCAGATCGCCGGGGGCCAACCGTTCCACCTCAACCGGCACATCGATCAAGCAATTGGCCTTCACCATTGAGGTGAGAATTCCCGATCCCTGACCGCCTGTTGTCCGAACCTTGAACGTTCCGTCTTCGCGCGTAAGAATTCCGCGTAAGAAGTGCCGCCGGTCCGGACGCTTTGAAAATGTCTCCTGGAACACCGCCTCTACAACGGGACGGCCATAGCTACGGCGCCCACTCATCTTGAGCAGGGCAGGACGAACCAACTGTTCGAAGGTGACCATGGACGAAACAGGATTCCCCGGCAAGCCGAAGGCCAGCTTGCTTTGAATTTTCCCAAAAGCCAGCGGCTGCCCTGGTCTGATCGCTAATTTCCAGAAATTCATCTCCGCGCCGATTTCCCGAAAAACGGCCTTGGTGAAGTCGTAGTCCCCCATCGATACCCCGCCGGACAGTACCAAGATATCGGCGTTCAAGCCTTGGGAGATTTTTTCCTTCAGCGCGGCGTGCGTATCCCGTGCGATACCGAGCAATAATGGAATGCCGCCGGCTTCCTGTACGGCGGCGGCGATGCCATAGCTGTTCGAGTTAATGATTTTCTCGTCGCTGAATCGTTCGTCGAGGTCAGCCAACTCATCGCCTGTCGAGAGAATGGCGACACGAGGGCGTTGATAGGCAAAGAGAAATGATTTGGCCAGCACGGCAAGCATGCCCGCTTCCCCAGGGCGAATCGGCGTGCCCTTCGAAATGATACACTCACCCTTCTTTACATCTTCACCACGAGGACGAATGTTGGAGCCCCGTGGCTCCGGCTTGAAGACGCGAACCGTGTCCGGAGTCTGCTCCGTATCCTCAACCTTGAGGACTGTATCAGCGCCCAGTGGGATCGGCGCACCGGTCATGATCCGAATGGCCTGCCCGACGCCGACCGTTTTCGACGGCATCCTGCCCGCCGGCACATCTTCAATCACGGCCAACGTCACAGGCTTCTGAATCGCATGATCTTGCTTGATGTCCTCCCAGCGAACGGCGAACCCATCCATGGCGCTGTTGTCCCACGGCGGGTTGTCCCGCTCCGCGACGATATCTTCACCAATCGTCCGTCCGAGCGCATCAAGCAGAGAGATCTTCTCCAGGCCCAATACGGCCGTCGCATCGAGCACGATTCGTTGCGCCTCGTGAAGGGGTGTCAGATTGTTCATGATATCCGTCGTCGGTTGGCGGCCGTCAGCTCAATCGTAGGGCAGGTTTGAGCAACGAACTGCCCTTCTTGCAGAAGGCTTCGACTTGATTGGCGATCCGATGGTACGCCTCGGCGGTCGGCGTATCGGAGTTGAACAGCGCAAACGGTTCGCCTGCATCTGATTGCGTGACCACATCCGGATCCAGCGGAATACGACCCAGAAATGGCACACCCATGTCGAGCGCGGAAGCTTCGCCGCCACCCTTCCTGAATACGTCGATATGGTGGTGGCAATTCGGACATTCCAACCCGCTCATGTTTTCCACGATGCCGATGATCGGCACCTCACTGTCTTTACAGAACGTGACAGACTTGCGGGAATCGAGCAACGCAACTTCCTGTGGCGTGGTGACGATGACGGCCCCGCTGACCGTGCCGAGCAAATCGATGGTCGTCACCGATTCGTTCCCGGTCCCGGGAGGCAGATCAATCAGCAGGAAATTCAGATCCTGCCATTCAACTCCACCGAGCAGCTGATTGACGAACTCATACTTGTACGCGTCGCGCCAGATGATCGGGTCATCTGAATTCTGCAGGAGAAACGACATCGACGCGATCTTGAGATTGTAGGCCTGAAACGGAATGATCCCGCCGCCGGTGCTGATCTTGAGCTTCTGCCCTTCGGCGCCCACCATCTTGGGAATGTTGGGCCCATGAATATCCATGTCACAAATACCGACGTGCCACCCTTTGAGCGCGAGACTGACGGCGATGTTCGTTGTGCAGGTGCTCTTGCCCACCCCGCCCTTATTGCTCATGATGAGCACCTTGTGCTCGATTCGCTCCATCCGCTTGGCCACAAGCCAGCGGCTGTGCCCTTCCTTGTCCTTCTGGCACCGCTCGTTCTCGTCGCAGATGGCGCAGGCCCACAAATACGTGCAGGCGTCGCTGCCGCCGCTGCTGATCACATTCAGCTCACGTCCCATGACTAATCCTTGTTATCAAGACACTCCTGCCGACTACCGCTGACGACCCGATGTGGGAACCCCCACGTACTCGCCCCCTGAAGATTTTGCTGCCGATGCGCCACCCACACCGGCTCCTGCTGTTGCCATTGCCACTGCAGGCGCGGAGTCCGGTTTGTCTCCAGCAGGCTTCTGCTTGCCGAAAAACTTGGCGCCGAAAATGCCGACCCAGTAGAGAAGAAACATGGGACCGGCCATGAGACACTGGTTAAACGGATCGGGCGTGGGAGTCAGAATCGCGGCAATGATGAACGACCCCAACAGCGCCCATTTCCAATATCGGATGAGAAAGGGCGCATCGACCCACCCCAGTTTGGCCATGAGGGTGATCGCGAGCGGCACTTCGAAAATCAGTCCAAAGACCAACAAAAACCACAGGGCAAACCCGACGTACTGCGCGATCGAGATTTGCGGGGCAAATCCCGCGTTGACGCCGTAGGAAATCAAAAAGTTCAGCGCAAACGGGAGGATGAAAAAAAACGAAAACCCGACGCCACAGTAAAACGCCACGGTACTGACGAAGACGAACGGACCGACAAACCGCCGTTCCTGGGCATGCAACCCCGGCACCACAAACCGCCAGACTTCATACAAAATATAGGGCGTCGCCAGCACTAACGCGAACAGCCCCGCAACTTTGACGTTCTGCCACAGCGCCTCGGCCGGGGCCAGAAATACAAACGGCACGGTCGGTAGGTCCGTCGGCTCCCACGACAAGGTGCTGGGCACAAACATATTCTGCAAGGGGATGCGTAGCCATTTGACCAGAGTGTCCGCAAAGAAGAACGTCCCCACGAACACGATTGCCGTAATGATCGCCGTGCGGGTCATCCGCACTTGGAGCTCCACCAGGTGCTCCATGACCGGCATCTTCTTGTCTTCCAGCGGCTTGAAGACCGAATCTTGCAGCCAGCGATTGAATGCGTCCAGCACAACCCCTCACTTGGGATTCACGGCCACGAACAGGCTGTTTCCCTGCCGATTGACCAACAAGACCGCCAACTCGTCTTTCTTGATCTTGGCGGCGGCCTTCTGATACTCGTCCAGCGTCTTGATCGTTTCGTGGTTCACTTCCTGAATCACGTCACCGCGCTGCAACCCCGCGGCTTCCGCCTGTCCGCCTCCTTCTACCGAGACGATCACCACTCCTGTCAACTTGGCGGAGATGTTCAATTGGCTCATCAACGCGTTGTCCAACGCCTGAACGCGAAGGGACGCGAGGACATTGTCCGGCGGCTTGATCGTTTCGGTCGGCTCCTTAGGCGGCGCCGGCTCTTTCTTCGCCAGCATTTCATCCGACGGGCGTTCGGCAACCTTCACGGCGATCGTCTGTTCCTTGCCGTCGCGAAGTACCTTGATCGTTGCATCCTTGCCGACCATCGTCCGCGCCACGAGATTCCGGAGTTGGCTGACGGTCTGAATATCCTTGCCGTTGAAGGCCACGACGACATCGCCCCGCTTGATCCCAGCGGCCTGCGACGGTCCGTTTTCATTCACGTCGCTGATCAGCACGCCCTTGCGATGCTCCGGCAGTTTGAACGACTTCGCCAAGGCCGGTGTGATTTCCTGAATGGCAACTCCCATCCAGCCGCGCACGACTTTTCCGGTCCGCTGGAGACTCTCGACGATGTCGAGCGCAATACTGCTGGGAATTGCGAACCCAACGCCTTCGGAGCCGCCAGTTCGCGAAAAGATGGCTGTATTGATGCCGATCAGATCGCCGTTCATATTCACAAGCGCCCCGCCGGAATTGCCGGGATTGATCGCAGCATCCGTCTGAATAAAATCTTCATAATCGGCAATGCCCACGTTTCCTCGTCCCAGGGCGCTGATGATGCCGAGCGTGACCGTCGAGCTCAACCCGAAGGGGCTGCCCACGGCTAAGACAAGATCGCCTACTTGTAATTTGTCGTACTCTGCCCACTTGAGGAACGCCAGATCCTTGGCCTCGATCTTGATGACGGCCAAATCGGTCTTTGGATCTGTCCCAACGATCTTCGCGGAAAACTCGCGCCGGTCATTCAAGGTCACGGTGATCTGGCTTGCTCCTTCGACCACGTGGTTGTTCGTGACGATATAGCCGTTTGAATCAACCACGACGCCCGAACCCGCACTCTGATCGGGCCGGCCATGTGGTCCAGGCGGTGGGGTGTGGGGCATCGGCGGCGGCGCCGGCAAATCCTCTCCACCCGGCTCCTCACCCGGTGGTTTTCCGAATGGGCCCGGAGGCAACCCACCACGGCGGCGCCCCCCTTCCCCTCCGCCGGTCACCGCAATATTGACGACGGCAGGGGTCGTTTTCTTCACGATGTCGGAAAAGCCCTGAGCGAACGCCGGCGGAACCCCCGCGGCTGAGACGGACACCGCACCGTCAAGGCCGACAAGGGCACAGAACCCCAACAATACTCCACCGCCGATCGACCACACGGTCATGGGCTGACGTCGATACTCCATAGGAATAGTCCTCCAGAAGATTGATCGTACTCTACGTGCCCAAGGCACACCACTACCTGCTGACAGGCTTCGTCTCCAAACCAGACTCGTCATATTCAGACAAAGCCGTCATGCCATGAACGTATCATCTTACACTAATCGTTCCTTGGGCTTCAAAGAGGAAAAGTCTGCCACATTTGGCCTGCACAAGCCCATGGGCCGCGCAAGTCAACGGATTGCCGGTTGCTTTCGCCCCATGTTTCCAGTACGGTGATCCGAAACTGATTTAATGGACTCAGTCGTGACCCGTTCCAGTACGTCACCTTCACACCGACCATTCTCCACGGCATGTCTGATCCTGGCCGGATGCGCCGTCCTGCTGAGCGCCGCATGCGCCAGACACTTGGAATTTCCTCCCATGGGAGAGCCCCTTCCCTCTACGGTGACGCTCAAATTATCGCCGTCCATCACGCCGCACACATTTCATTACACGAATTCTTGCGGGCAGCCGGAAGAAATCCCGATCGGCCGCCACATTGAGGCCGCGCTGCGTGAAGGAGCGCATCGGACGTTCAAGACCGTGGTTTCGGATCACGAGGTCGACAAGGGTATCGCTTCGGACCATGTGCTCACGATCGATATCCGCGATTGGTTCTTCGCACTCGACAAGGACGCGTTGTACGATCGGGCTCCCGCGACCATGCGGATGAACGCGTTCGCGCGGATGCATGACAAGACCGGAACCCTGCTACGGGAAACGGAATTCAAGGTCGTCCGGCAAGAACGGCTGCGGCTGGAGCAACTCGGCAAAAACTGCGGTTACATCATCGACCCGTTCATCGAGAATACGACCGTTGAGTTGGCGTACAAGCTCTTCATGGATGCCAGAGTCGCGCTCGGAGGAACTCCCATTTCGCCTCCAATCGCCGAGCCCCCCACCCTTGATTCACCCAGTGCGCCCCCGACGGCTGCCGCTCCTCCTGCAACCGTGCCTGCGTCGCCGTCGACGCTTCGGTTCAAGGCCCTCTTGTTGGATGAGAACGGCAATCTGATTTTTGAGGGAGGCGAGCATGTCCGCGTGCGGGTGGATGTCGTCAATATCGGGACAAGCCCGGTTGAGCACGCCTCGGCCTCACTCACCGGCACCGCGGCAGTCATCGAACAGTTCCCCGCAACGAGCTTGAGAATTCCGACACTGCTGCCGGGCCAGACCAAAACCGTTGAATTCATTGCGACCTTGCCCGTGACCATTCAACCGAAGCACACCGAGATCAATGTTACGGTTTCCGAATCGGCGGGAGCCGCTGCACCGCCCCAGACACTGTCTTTTACGATTAAACCGGCCGGCGCCGAAACGCGCTGACCCGCTCGATCCCTGGCGGCTCGCACGTCACGAATTCGACCGGCGCTCGCAATGCCCAATACAAGGTTCGACACCGAACTTTCCCGTTCGTCAGGTTGTCCAGCGGATGGCCAATTGTGTTCGCCCTAGAGGTCCAGTACGGTGGCGTAACACGATCGCAAGAGGCTCAATAGTGGCCCCCTCCAACAAGACACTGTCACTCCAATCATTCTCCGCCACACATCTGATCCTGACCGGATACGCTGTCCTGCTGAGCGTTGGATGCGCCGGGCACCTGGAAGTTCCGCCCAAGAGCGACGCACCGCCCTCTCCGGTCCCCTTCGAGTCATCTTCTTCCAAGAAAATCCTATAAATAAAGTAAGAAATTCGTGTTACATTTCAGTAGTTTACGAACTAGTACTTTAGTTAGTAACAGTTTAGTAACCGTTTCAGACCTTTTCCGTGTCCCTTTTCATCTCACAATACCCCTCCTGCACGCTCACAGTGCGGTTCCAAAATCGTTCCGTAATGACTCGTGGGTTACGCCCTTATTCCGAACGGTTGACTCGTCCTAGGCGCTCTCAGAAAAGTAGATAATTATCTACTTTTTGTACTGCTCCATCACCTCTTACCCTTCTTT